>NZ_JAFGYX010000118.1:0-477 GCF_017491625.1 Pseudomonas sp. 50_B | reverse complement strand
GCCGCGAACCTCGGCTCGTTCTCGGCCGCCGCGCGCAAGCTCGGCAAGCGGCAATCGACGGTCAGCGAGGCGATCGCGAACCTCGAGATCGATCTTGGCGTCACGCTGTTCGACCGCTCGACTCGCCAGCCGACACTGACCGACGCCGCCCGTGCGCTGCTGCCCGAAGTCCAGCGCGTCCTGGAGGCGAGCGAGGCGATCGATCAGGTCGCCGCGCGTCTGGCGGGCGGCGAGGAAGCGCGCCTCACGCTCGTCGTGTCGGATACCTATCAGTCGAGCCGATACGAGGAAACGCTCGCGGCGCTGGACCGCCGTTTTCCGACGCTCGAATTCGAATGCCAGATCGCCGAGCACGACGACGTGCTCGACCTGATCCAGCAAGGCCGCGCGCAGCTCGGGCTGATGGCGGCGCGCAGCACCTACCCGCCCGACATCGGCGCGGCGACGATCGCCGAGCGCTCGGAGATCGGGCTGTAC
>NZ_JAFGYX010000117.1:0-479 GCF_017491625.1 Pseudomonas sp. 50_B | reverse complement strand
GGAACTGCTCGGACGCGTCGACGTGGACGACCTTCGCATGCAGCCGGCCTTCGAACATGTCGAGCACCATCTTGCCTTCGTTCAGGCGCAGCAGGCCGTGGTCGACGAACACGCAAGTCAATTGATCGCCGATCGCACGGTGGATGAGCGCCGCCGCGACGCTCGAATCCACGCCGCCCGACAGGCCGAGGATCACTTCCTCGTCGCCGACCTGCTCGCGAATCCGCGCGACCGCCTCCTCGATGTGGTCGCGCATGATCCAGTCGGGTTTCGCGCCGGCGATGTCGAGCACGAAGCGCTCGAGCAGCTTGCGGCCCTGCACCGTGTGCGTGACTTCCGGGTGGAACTGCACCGCGTAGTAGCCGCGCGCCTCGTCGGCCATGCCGGCGATCGGGCAGCTCGGCGTCGACGCCATCAGCGCGAAGCCCGGCGGCATCTCGCCGACCTTGTCGCCGTGGCTCATCCAGACCCTCAGCATC
>NZ_JAFGYX010000116.1:0-480 GCF_017491625.1 Pseudomonas sp. 50_B | reverse complement strand
ATGTGCGCCTTTCGTGGCCGCCGGACCGTTCGGCGGCTTCCTTCCCGATAGCAGCGTTTTCCGGCGCCTTTTTATGAGCATCAAGTCCGACAAGTGGATTCGGCGCATGGCCGAAGAGCACAAGATGATCGAGCCGTTTGTGCCCGATCAGGTTCGCGCCGCCGAGGACGGCCGCAAGATCGTCAGCTACGGCACGTCGAGCTACGGCTACGACATCCGCTGCGCGGACGAATTCAAGATCTTCACGAACATCAATTCGACGATCGTCGATCCGAAGAACTTCGACGAAGGCTCGTTCGTCGATTTCAAGGGCGACGTGTGCATCATTCCGCCGAACTCGTTCGCGCTCGCGCGCACCGTCGAATATTTCCGCATTCCGCGCACCGTGCTCACCGTGTGCCTCGGCAAGTCGACGTACGCGCGCTGCGGCATCATCGTCAACGTGACGCCGTTCGAGCCCGAGTGGGAAGGCTACGTGAC
>NZ_JAFGYX010000115.1:0-484 GCF_017491625.1 Pseudomonas sp. 50_B | reverse complement strand
GTTGAAGAACTCGGGGTTGCGCGACTGCACGAGCACGAACCAGGGTGTCGCGATCGCGCAGAAGATGACGAGGCCGCTCACGAGGTGCAGGCGTTTCCACAGCGCCCAGTCGCGGGCCGCGAGCGTGTAGAGGACGAGCACGGCGCCCGGCAGGATCAGGCCGATCAGGCCCTTCGACAGCACGGCGAGCGCCATCGCCGCCCAGCAGAGCCACATCCAGCCGCGCTCGGCGCGCTTGCCGATGCCGGGGCGCTGCGCGAGCAGCAGCGCGCAGAGCGTGACCGTCATCCACAGCGACAGCCCCATGTCGAGCGCGTTGAAGTGGCCCATCAGGTTCCAGTACGGCGAGCTCGCGAGCACGAGCGCCGCGAAAAAGCCCGCGCGCGGGTTGAACACGCGCGCGCCGGCGTAGCCGGCGAAGAGCACGCCCGCGAAGCTCGCGAGCGCCGTGTACAGGCGCGCCTGCCATTCGCCGATGCCGAAC
>NZ_JAFGYX010000114.1:0-487 GCF_017491625.1 Pseudomonas sp. 50_B | reverse complement strand
CAGCACGTCGTTGCGCAGCCGCTCGGTGAAGCACGACGCGATCTCGGACGCCTGATCGCGGTCGAGGTGCACGAGAATCGTCGCGATGATCTGCGGATGCTCGTTCTTGATGAGCTCGGCCACGGCCGCCGAGTCCATCCACTTGAGCCCTTCGATGCCGCTCGTGTCGCTGCCTTGCAGGATGCGGTCGATCAGCACGCCCGCCTTGTCCTCGCCGAGCGCCTTCGTCAGCACCGTGCGGATGTACTCGCTCGAATCGAGCGACAGCGCGGTGTGCTTCTCCGCTTCCTGCACGAAATCGTTGAGCACGTCCTCGACCTGCTCGCGCGTGACGTTCTTCAGCGCGGCCATTGCCGCGCCGATCTTCTGCACTTCGCGCGGCGCGAGGAATTTGAATACCTGCGCGGCCTCTTCCTCGCCGATCGACATCAGCAGGAGCGCGCTCTTGTTCAAGCCTTCAGCGTTCATCGGACACCCAGTTCTTCAC
>NZ_JAFGYX010000113.1:0-488 GCF_017491625.1 Pseudomonas sp. 50_B | reverse complement strand
CGCGCGAGCCGCTCGGCGTCGTCGCCGCCGTCGTGCCGTGGAATTTTCCGATCCTGATGGCGTCGTGGAAGTTCGGCCCGGCGCTCGCCGCGGGCAACAGCGTCGTGCTCAAGCCGTCGGAGAAATCGCCGCTCACGGCGATCAGGGTCGCGCGGCTCGCGCACGAGGCGGGGATTCCGGCCGGCGTGTTCAACGTCGTGCCGGGCGGCGGCGAGCCGGGCAAGCTGCTCGCGCTGCATCGCGACGTCGACTGTCTCGCGTTCACCGGCTCCACGGGTGTCGGCAAGCTGATCATGCAGTACGCGGGGCAATCGAACCTGAAGCGCGTGTGGCTCGAGCTGGGCGGCAAGTCGCCGAACATCGTGCTGCCCGACTGCCCGGATCTCGACCGCGCGGCGAAGGCGGCGGCGGGCGCGATCTTCTACAACATGGGCGAGATGTGCACGGCGGGATCGCGCCTGCTCGTGCACCGCGAGATCAAGGACGCG
>NZ_JAFGYX010000112.1:0-494 GCF_017491625.1 Pseudomonas sp. 50_B | reverse complement strand
CCTCGCGAACCTCTTCGCGAATCCGAACCTGCCCGCGATCGACGACTACTACGAGCCGTTCACGTACGACTACGCGCATCTGCAGAACGCGCCGCTGTCGCAGACGCCGCCGACCGCGCGCCCCGTGTCCGCGATCACCGGCCAGAAGATGGAGAAGATCGAATGGGGCCCGAACTGGGAAGACGACCTCGGCGGCGAGTTCAAGTCGCGCAGCCGCGACAAGCTGTTCGAGGCCGTGCAAAAGGAGATGTACTCGACGTTCGAGAACACCTTCATGATGTATCTGCCGCGCCTCTGCGAACACTGCCTGAACCCGACCTGCGTCGCGTCGTGCCCGTCGGGCTCGGTCTACAAGCGCGAGGACGACGGCATCGTGCTCGTCGACCAGGACAAGTGCCGCGGCTGGCGGATGTGCGTCTCCGGCTGCCCGTACAAGAAGATCTACTTCAACTGGCAGACCGGCAAGGCCGAGAAGTGCGTGTTCTGCTTCCCGC
>NZ_JAFGYX010000011.1:0-251413 GCF_017491625.1 Pseudomonas sp. 50_B | reverse complement strand
AAATGTTACCGCGCGTTGCCAACTAAGCTTTCACTAAGCTTGGTTTTGCACAGTGCAATCTCCCCCATTACCGGAGCGTTTCTCTATGCGCAAAGTCCTGCTGCTGTCCCTGGTTCTTGCCAGCCCCCTGGCCATCGCCGGCCCGCAATGCACCACCGCCGAACGCTCGCAATGGCAAGACCCGCAAGCCTTCCAGGACCAGCTCAAGGCCCAGGGCTACCAGATCAGCAAGTTCAAGGTCACCGACGGCAACTGCTACGAGATCTACGGCTTCGACAAGGACCAGCGCAAGGTCGAGATCTACCACGACCCGGTGACCGGCAAGGCAGTTAAGACCGAGATCAAAGGCTGATGCCGCACGCGTCCCTGCGGCTGTGGGACCCGCTGGTGCGACTGTTTCACCTGTCCATCGCCGGGGTCTTTATCGGCAACTACTTCTTCAATGAAGCCGGTGACGACTGGCACGTCTGGCTGGGCTACTACGCCATGGCCTGGCTGCTGCTGCGCACAGTCTGGGGATTTGTCGGGCCGCGCAGTGCGCGCTGGTCCGACTTCTGGCCGACCCGGGCCCGGCTGGCGCGGCACCTGCGCTCGCTGTGGGCCGGGCGCCCCGAGCACCGCCTGGGGCATTCGCCCCTCGGGGCTTTGGTGATGCTGCTGATGTTGCTGGCGCTGTTGCTGATCGGCGTCAGCGGTTTCTTGATGGAGGAGGTCGATGCCTTGTGGGGCGCCGACTGGCCGCTGCAGGTGCACGAAACCAGCGCCGATGTGCTGCTGGGCCTGGTGCTGCTGCATGTGTGCGCGGCGATTTTTGAAAGCTTCCAAGTGCGCGACAACCTGCCGTTGTCGATGCTCACCGGCCGCCGCCGACCCTTGCCGGGTCCTGAGCGGCGCTGACGTTTTCCCTTGTTCCCAACCGGCACTTGCCACGGGCTCCTTTATGCGTGCGCTGTCCTTTCGCCTGAGCTTCATCTGCAGCAGCCTGCTCTTGGCCGCCGTCTTTATCGCCGCCTGGCGTAGCCATCCGCCTCATCAACTGGCGCCGTTTGCCCAGGCTGCGCTCAGCAGCGATTCGGCTACGACCGACAGCACGCCGCAATACAACAGCCGCTTCGTCTCCTCGGACCTGGATGACTTCGTGCATTCGTCCTCGGTGACCGCCTTGCCCGGCGGCGACCTGATGGCCGTGTGGTTCGCCGGCTCCCGAGAGGGCGCCGCCGATGTGCAAGTGCGCAGCGCACGCTTTGACGCCAAGACTGGCGAGTGGGGCGCCGAGCAGGTGCTGGCCACCCGCGAATCGACCCGGGACGGCACCGGGCGCTATATCCGCAAGCTCGGCAACCCGGTGATCGCCCTGGGCCCGGACCAGCGCCTGTGGATGTTCTACGTTTCGGTGTCGGTGGGCGGTTGGGCCACCAGCGCCATCAACCTGATGGTCTCCGACGACCTGGGGCGCAGCTGGTCGGCGCCGCGGCAGTTGGTGACCTCGCCGTTCTTCAACATCAGCACCCTGGTGCGCGCCGCGCCGGTGTTCCATGCCGACGGCGCCATCGGCCTGCCGGTGTACCACGAGTTCATGGGCAAGTTCGCCGAGTACCTGTACCTGAGCGCCGATGGCGCGGTGATCGACAAATTCCGCATCAGCCGCGGCAAGCACTCCCTGCAACCGACCATCGTGCCCCTGGACGAACGCCGCGCCGTGGCCATGCTGCGCTACGCCGGCGACACCCACCACAAGGTCCTGGCCAGCCGCACCGAAGACGCCGGGCAGACCTGGAGCGAGCCCTATCCGCTGCAACCGTCCAACCCCAACTCGTCCCTGGCGGCAGTGGGCACCGACGACCAGGGCCTGCTGGTGGCCCTCAACGACCTGCAGGACGGGCGCTTCAGACTCAGCCTGTACGGCACCGACGCCGGCCTCAGCCAATGGCGCCCGCTGGTGGAACTGGACCAGTCCCCCGATCCTTTAGGCCAGCCGTTTTCCCACGAGGCCTACAAGGACATCATCGGTGAAGGCTTCCGCGCCTCCAGCGGCGCCCGGCGCCTGCCCCTGGAACAGCGCTTCTTGAGCAACCTCGACTACCGGGTGTGCAAGCCCCAGGGCTGCGACTTCGAGTACGAATACCCCTACTTCAGCCGCGGGGCGGACGGCCTGTACCACCTGGTCTATTCCTGGAACAACACCTTTATCAAGCACGTCAGCTTCAACGCGGCGTGGCTGGCGGAGCGCCTGTGATGCTGTCCCTGTGGCAAGCCCACCTGAGTTTTATCCTCCTGGGTTTCGTGCTGCTTGGCAGCCTGCGCCTGACCGCGCCCTGGCGGCCCTGGCTGCTGCCCGTGCTGGCCCTGGTCAGCTTCATCCCACTGAACCAACTGCCGCTGGCGGCCTATGTGCGCAGCTTCACCGATGATCTGGCCATCAGCACCCTGGTGCTGCTGGGCTGGGCCAGCCTGCGGCACTTGGGGGTGATTGCGCCCTTGCCAGCCAAACACCGGGTGCAGGTCCTGCTGCTGTTTATCGGCCTGACCCTGAGCCTGTACCCCGCGACCCTGGGCCTGACCTATTTCGACCCCTACCGCTGGGGCTACAACCCACGGCCGATGATCGTGCTGATGGGCCTGGCGGCGCTGGTGCTGCTGTGGCAGCGCAACCTGCTGGTGGTGCTGATGCTGGCGGCCGGGACCCTGGCCTTCGCCCTGCGTCTCAAGCCTTCGGAGAACTACTGGGACTACCTGCTGGACCCGCTGCTGGCGGGCTACTGCCTGATCGCCGGCAGCGGCGGTCTGCTGCTGTGGCTGTGGCGCCGCGTCACCCAGCGCAGCCGCGGGCAGCCCCTTGCCGGGTAAACCAACCGGCCGCACCGCGGCCTTCGACAACACCACACAGAGGTCAATGATGGGCGGGTTGCAATCACGCCGCCTGCGCTACGGCGTGGGCGCAATCGGGCTGGTATTCGGCTTGCTGGCACTGCTGCGGCTGCTGTTCGCCGTGGGGTTTTCCGGGGTGGACCTGAGCGCCGCCGACCAGCGCGAGGCCATCCTCCAGACCCTCGGCATCGGCCTGCGCTTCGACCTGCGCCTGACCCTGCTGCTACTGCTGCCCCTGGCCCTGCTGGCCTGGCTGCCGCGCTGGAACCTGCTGCGCCTGCCGGCCCTGCGCTGGCTGGCCCGGGCCTACCTGCTGCTGGTGCTGGGCGGGGTAGGGCTGCTGTACATCATCGACTTCGGCCACTACGCCTACCTCGGCGTGCGCATCAACGCCACCGTGCTGCGCTACCTGGACGACGCACAGATCTCCCGGCAAATGCTCTGGGAAAGCTACCCGGTGCTGTGGATCGTCCTCGCCTGGGGCAGCGCCCTGGCCCTGTGCTGCTACGCCTTGCTGCGCCTGGAACGCCTTACCCTAGACCGCCCGGCGCAACCCCTGGGCCGCTGGTCCCTGGCCAGCGTCAGCGCCCTGGGCATTGCCGCCGTGTTCCTCGCCCTGCTGGGCCGGGTAGAAAACCTCAACCTGGAAAACCCCGTGCCCCTGCGCTGGAGCGATGCCTACTTCTCCGGCAACAGCCAGATCGCCGCCCTGGGCCTCAACCCCGTGCTGTTCTTCTACGACACCCTCAAGGCCGGCCAAGCCCAGTACGACGAAGCCCAAGTGCGCCAACACTACCCGGCCCTGGCCCGCTACCTCGGCGTCGACCACCCGGACCCGCAGCGGCTGAACTTCACCCGCCAACAAGGCGTGCAGCCGTACCGCATCGACCGCCCCCGGCCGCCCAACGTCATCTTCGTCATGCTCGAATCCCTCGGCACCAGCGCCGTGGGCGCCTACGGCAACCCGCTCAACCCCACCCCCAACCTCGACCATCTGGCCCGCCAGAGCTGGTTCTTCAAACACTTCTATGTCCCGGTCACCGGCACCGCCAAAACCGTGTGGGCCAGCATCACCGGCGTGCCCGATGTCACCCGCCAAGAGACCGCCACCCGCCAGCCCCTGATCACCCGCCAACACAGCCTGATCAACGCCTTCAGCGACTACCACAAGCTCTACCTGATCGGCGGCAACGCCGGCTGGGCCAACATCAACGGCCTGATCCGCCAGAGCATCGACAACGTGCGCCTGTACGACGAAAGCCACTGGCAATCGCCCCAGGTGGACGTCTGGGGCATCTCCGACCTCGACCTGTTCAAGGAAAGCGACCGCCTGCTGCGCGCCATCCCCCAGGACCAGCCGTTCTTCGCCTACCTGCAAACCTCCGGCAACCACCGCCCGTTCACCCTCCCCAAGGACAACGACGGCTTCCAAGCCCAGGACCTGCCCCTGGAAACGGTCCAGGCCGCCGGTTCCCGCAGCCTTGCGCAATACAACGCCGTGCGCCTCCTGGACTTCAACATCGGCCGGCTAATGGAGATCGCCAAGGCGGGGGGCTACTACGACAACACGATTTTCGTGTTCTTCGGCGACCACAACACCCGTATCAGCCAGATCCCCCACATGGCCCCCGCGTTTGAACAGCTAGGGCTGGAAAGCAACAACGTACCGTTGCTGATTCATGCGCCAGGGATGTTGCAGCCCAGAGTGATCGAAGAAGCCGTCGGCCTTGCCGACCTGCTGCCCACCGTGGCCGGCATGGCTGGGATGCCGTTCACCAATGGCGCCATGGGGCGGGATATTCAACAGCCAGCGCCGGAGGGGGAGCGGGTGGTGCCGCTGGTATTGAGGGAAGGGACCTTTCCGGTGATTGGCGGCGTGACCAAGGACTTTTTGTTGCAGATGCAGCATGACGGCAGTGGTGCGACCTTGCATGATTTGGCGTCGAGCACCCCGCGGGAGGATGTGGCGCAGGAGCATCCGCAGGAGTTTGAACGGTTGCTGGAGTTGACCCGGGGGATGCATGAGGGGGCGCGGTTGATGTTGTATCGCAATGTTCGGTGACACCGCGTAGTCATCGGTTGACGCCAGCCCGTGTAGGAGCTGGCTTACCAGCTTTTTTAAGGTCATCGGGATCGCGTTTGAAGTCGCGTCGCTGAAGGACAGCCCAGTCGACCTGGCTGAGATTCATCAGATCGCGGTAATAGTCCGTCCAATACGAATAGGCACGTGCATTTGCAAAGACGAACGGTATTCCTAACTGTTCGACGCGTTACAGGCTTGAGACCAGAATCACAACCTCATCATGGGTGCGCTATTGAACGCTCCGGTCTGAGTGATGAATGTTTTTCATCCATCACGGAGAAAGGGGTGAAGTTAGATGGAAACGGGGTAAGTCAGGTTTATTTTTAGATACATATTTGCCTCCCCAGGTGTCCTCCCAGGCGAGGGCTGCGTGACATTATCCGCGCCTTCGGCGCATGGACAGCTGCGTTGGGTGCCTGATACCTTATCGAAAGGTAATACCTTTAGATAACAAGGGTTCGGCAATGGCCACTTCTATCAAGATTGATGACGAGCTGAAAAAACGCATTCAGCATCTGGCGGGACTGCGTCAACGTTCGTCCCACTGGATTATGCGCGAAGCAATAGCGCAGTACGTCGAGCGCGAGGAAGCCCGTGAGGGCTTCAAACAAGAAGCCTTGGCGTCTTGGGCGGCGTATCAGGAAACGGGTCGGCATCTGACCGGCGAAGAAACTCGGGCCTGGCTCAATACCTGGGGTACTGAAGCTGAGGCGGAGCTGCCTAAGTGCCACGATTGATTCTCACCGAAGGTGCTGCGCAAGGGTTGGAGCGTTGTCGCCAGTTTCTAGTCGAGAAAGGCCCGCTGATCGCTCAACGAGCTGCCCAAGTGATTGAGCGTCAAATCGCTCGACTGGAGGAAGACCCAGAAATCGGTCGTCCCTTTCCAGAACTGCCGGAGCTGCGCGAGCTGATCATCGAGTTCGGTGATTCGGGTTATGTCGCACTTTATCGGCATGAGCGTGCGGATGATGCTGTTTACCTACTTGCCTTTCGGCATCAGAAAGAAGCCGGTTACTGAGTTTTAGTCGCAAGCTGTTTAGCGCTTCAGTCAGATGGCAACGGGGTAAGTCACGGCTTACCCCGTTTTCTCCTTCCTCAGATTTGCTGACTGTTTTCTGCCGGTCTATTGGCATCCAGTAACGAATCCACCACCGCTCTAGCCATCTCCACCGAATGGATCATCGACCAAATCAACCCGCGCTCCACACCACTGGCGCGCTCGGTGATTTCATCGCTGACCTGTACCGCACAGTCCAGCAGCAACGACACATGCACCAAGGCTTCTTCGGCATTGATGCCGGGGCGGACACTGAACATGGATTGATGACCTACGGATGTAGGCACGGTGTCTTTCAGGCTATTCAGGATCGAACTTTCAGCGTTACTCGCCGCCAAGGCCAAGCGAATGCGCTGGGTGTCGATATCGTGTTCGGGGGTTCTGAATTGCCCAGGCAAGGACAGGGGCGGATCGGGAACGAGCTTTTTCATGGTGCATCTCCAATATTTGTGGGTGCGCCAATGTGCTATTTCGAGCTGCTAAACCCGATCACTGATGTGCAGCGATGGACCGAGCCTAGGCGGTGCTTTTTGTAGGTGCAAGGCGTTTGAGCTCTCTAGGACAGGTCGCTCAGGAGAAAGGGACTAGCCTTACACGGAGTTGTAAATAGAGTGCTGATCTTGCGCCAGTCGAGTTGAGTCAAACGCGCGTTTTTGGATCACTCCTCCGCAAAATAATCACTGTCGAGCTGCTTGACCTCGTACACCTGCTTCACGCTCACCCCGAGGTTGTGCTCGACCATTAACTGAGCAAGTTCGACGCCATCAATCAACACCACTTTGATATCCAAGCCCAGCGCCGCGTCCCTTGCGCCCATGGAGAAATCCGAGGTGGTGATAAACACACCTTTGCGTGCCCGTTGGCGGGTCAGGGCACCGATGAATTTGTCGATCTCAGGGCGATGTACGGTATTGCTCCAACGCTTGGCTTGTAGGTAGATCACGTCGAGGCCGAGTTTGTCTTCCTTGATGATGCCGTCGATGCCATCGTCATTCGTGAGTTGGGTGGCTTTGCCGGCTTCTTTACGTGAGCCTCCGTAACCCATGGCTAGCATCAGGTCGACCACCACTTGCTCGAAGAAGCTCGGCGTTGCAGCTCGTACTTGAGCAAGCAGTTCATCCGCCAGTGATTGCACAAGTGCCTGGTGAGCCTCGGCCAGTTGTTCATCGGGAGTGGTTTCCGATGGGGCGATATCCAGCGCAGCGGGGATGTCTGCCGTTTGTGGCTTGGCGGTATGAAAGTCAGCGAACTCGGGGAATTGTTTCAGCCAGCTCACGGTGATGCGCGCGGGCCCATTGGCCAAAGCATCGAGGCCACGTGGGGTGATTTGCACCATGCCTTTGGCGGGAATGGTCAGCAGCCCTGCTTTGTTGAGATACGTTCGGGCCCAGCCTACGCGGTTATTGATTACCGTCTGATTCCCAGAGGGCAGGTACTCTTTGCGCTCCTCCTCGGTCAGTTGGAACTGATCGGCAATACGCTCGCGCAGTTCTCTGAGTGGCAGTGGTGCGCCGTTCTGCACGGTGGTCAGCACCGGCCGCATCACACTTTGAAAGTCTGGAATTGGCATGGTTACTCCTTAACCCAGTTGATCGCTCTCAGCGGGGCCTGCCGCTGCCTTGAGCATTTTCAAAATCACCAGCGCAAAGGCTCGGCTCTTGGTTTCGTTATCCAGTACTTCCAACGACAGCTTTTCGTTGTCAGTCATGGCGTCGAGTACGGTGTCCACCACGCGTTTTGGCAGCAGGCCGTGCATCACCTGGTCCACCGAGTGGCTGTTGACTTGAGCCATCAAGTCATCTTGGCGCAACAGGCGTTGGGTGATGCCCGTAGCAAAATGCAGTTGGTCGTCATCTTGGGTTTCGGCACCAAAAATATCGTTCAGCGCGTCGATGATTTCCGACAGGCGCTTTTTCTCTGGGTCGTGGGGCTTGCCGCTGCCCACATCGTTGCCGGGTTTGAGGGTGTATTCGCCTTTTTCTTCGCTCAGGCGCAACTGGTGCTCAGCACGTTTGCTCAGGCGGTAGTGGCTCAATTGCAGCTCGCCCACATCGACGTCTTCTTGTTGCAGGCGATCCGAACGCAGCAGCGGGTGCAGGTGCTTGGCGTACACGCAGAGCTGCTCCAGTTCACGATCCTCATAAGGGATGATCTGTGAGAGGAACTCATACAGGCGCACAAAGCTCTGTAGGTTCTTGCGGAACAGGTCGAGCTGATCGATCTGTTCACCGGCTTCTTTCAGCGCATGCTCGGCCCTTTTTAAGCCAGCGCTGTCGCCATTGGCTTCGGCGGTGCGTTTGTAATCAAGTGCCTGCTGGTGCGACTCCAGCGAAAAGGCGTAGCGCTTGGCAAAGCGCTCCCTGGCGGGTGTGCAGTAATAGCTGAGCTTGCTGGCGGCCGCTTTGGGGTCGAAGAAAGCCATGGCGAATGCCTCGACCTCTTGCCAGTGATAGATGCCCTCGGCATCCAGCTTCTTCTGCAGGTCGTAGATGATCTGCGGGTCGGTGACATCAGTCAGCTCGGCCTTGGTGTAGTACGGCAAGAAGGCGTCGAGAATGTCCTGCGGCTCGTTGAAGAAGTCGAGGATGAAGGTTTCCTTGCTGTCACCAAAAGTACGGTTCAGCCGCGACAGGGTCTGCACGCAGTCCACACCTTGCAGCTTTTTGTCCACGTACATGGCACACAACTTGGGCTGATCAAAACCTGTCTGGTACTTGTTGGCCGCAATCATCACGTTGAAGTCTTGGGTGTCGAAGGCCACAGCCAAGTCACGGCCATGCAAGCCGGGGTTAAGCAGGTGGCTGTTTTCCGTCACCTCTTCGGGGATCACCTCATCCGCGAGCACACTGCCAGAGAACGCCACCAACGGGTGCACATCCTTGTAGCCCATCTGCTGTACGTAGGCCCGCACCGCCAACTGGTAGCGCACCGCTTCCTGGCGGCTACTGGTCACCACCATGGCCTTGGCCTGGCCATTGAGTAGCTTGCGGATATTGGCGCGGAAGTGCTCGACGATCACTTCTACCTTTTGGCTGATGTTGTACGGGTGCAAACGCACCCAACGCGCCAGCTTGATGCGCGCTTTCTTGCTGTCCACCTCGTCGTCATCGCCCTCCGGGTGGGCGATCTTCCAGGCGGTGCTGTAGGTGGTGTAGTTGCGCAGCACGTCGAGGATGAAGCCTTCCTCAATGGCCTGGCGCATGGAATACAGATGAAACGCCTCTGGCTTGTTGCTGGAACTGGCCGGCAGCGTTGGGTCGGTAGGGCGCCCGAACAACTCCAGGGTCTTGGCCTTGGGCGTAGCGGTGAAGGCGTAGTAGCTGATGCGCTCGTTGGGTTGGCGTGCCTGCACGGCGGCGTCCAGCAGTTCCTCGGCGCTGATTTCTTCTCCATCCGGTACATCGCTGCCAAGAATCTGTTTCAGCTTGCTGGCCGACGAGCCGGTCTGCGAGGAGTGCGCTTCATCGGCAATCACCGCATAGCGCCCGCTGGCAAGCTTGGGGTACTTGTCCAGGGCATCGAACAGGGCAGGGAAGGTCTGGATAGTGACGATGATGATGCGCGTTTGCTCAGCCAGCGCCTCGGCCAGTTGTTCGGATTTGCTCTGATTGCCGACGTCACGGCTGATGGGTTTGACCACGCCCTGGGCGTGCTCGAACTGGTAGATGGTGTTTTGCAGTTGGCTGTCCAGCACCGTGCGGTCGGTGACCACGATCACCGAGTTGAACAACCGCTGGCCGGCATCATCGTACAGCGAGGCCAGTTGATGGGCCGTCCAGGCGATGGAGTTGGACTTGCCCGAGCCGGCGCTGTGCTGGATTAAATAGCGCTTGCCTGGCCCTTCGGTGCGGGTGGTGTTGACCAGCTTGTTGACCACTTCCCATTGGTGGTAACGCGGGAAGATCATCGTTTCCTTGGTGACCAGTGTGCCGTCGAAGCCTTCGCTGGTTTTTTTGTCCAGGTGCAGAAAGCGCCCCAGCACCTTGAGCCAGGCATCGGGCTGCAACAGGCGTTGCCAGAGGTAGCTGGTGGCGTATTGGCTGTCGTCGGCAGACATTGGGTTGCCGGCGCCGCCTTCCTCGGTACCGAGGTTAAAGGGCAGGAAGAAGGTGTCCTTGCCCGCCAACTTTGTGGTCATCGCCACTTCGTTCTGGCCCACGGCAAAGTGCACCAGCGCGCCACGCTTGAAGGTCAGCAGCGGTTCGGGCTTGCGTGTTAGTGGGTCTTTTACCGGGCGGTCGTAGCGGTATTGGCGCTTGGCGTTTTCCACCGACTGCTTGAACTCGCTTTTCAGCTCCAGCGTAGTGGTGGGGATGCCGTTAACGAACAGCACCAAGTCCAGCCGAGGGTTGTAACTCTGCCCACTGCCACCCGCTTCGCGGGCGTGTGGTGAGTAAGACACCTCTGGCACCACCCGCAGGCGATTGTGTTGGTAGCGCTTAAGGGTGTCGGGGTTCATGCCGTGGTCGGGCTGGAAGCTACACAGCTCCACTTTTACTGCAGGCAACTTGAAGCCATGACGCAACACATCCAAGGTGCCGCTCTGCTCCAGCTCGCGCACCAGCTTCTGAATCAGTACATCTTCAGGGGCATTGGGGTTGGCCTTGGCGAACTTGTCCCAACGCTCCGGCCAGGCATCCTTGAAGTAGCCCAGCACATCTTCGGTGTACAACGCCGTGCGCCGGTCATAGCCACTGGCAGTGCCGACTAGCCAGCCTTGGGCGGATAAAGCATCGATAATGTCCTGCTGAAACTGAGCTTCCTTGCTGTCCGCCATTACACGGCCTCTTGTGCTAATTCAGGGGATGCTGCAGTGGTTGGTGGCTGCCAGCCGCGTACGTCGATTTTGCCGGTGACGGCGGCGGAGATAAGGGCGGAGCGGCGTTCTTGGAGTAATTCAATTCCACATTTAGCCTCACTGAAAAGCGAGTCCAGTTGCTGATCTATTTCCTGTACAAACTCAATAACTGCTTTTTGTTCCGCAATGGGCGGCAAGGCGATCAATCGTGTACTCATTGATGACAAGGGAATTCGAGAGCGAGTGGAGCCAGTGGAAAGTCTTCCTGCATCCGCAACAGCACCAGACGTGAGTTGGAGGGCAACAAATTTGGAGAGTGCGACATCTGATAGGAGACGAAATCTAAAACAGTCGGCTTTAACCATTGCGGAACCTAGGTTTCCTGGAGCTACACATGCTCGTCCAACCGGATTTTTTTCGTCGCCCAAACCAGCAATCAAAACATCACCAGGCAGTACATCGCTCTTATTGATGCTTGAAAAAAAATATTCACTATCAATAAAGGCGGAATCAGTATTGTTAAACCATCCTGATTTTATATTCTGCAGGCGAATGACTCTGACACCCTCATCAGTGTAATGGTCAGACTTCAATGCTGAACCAAAAGGGCCATCACATCGCTCAGATGTAACTAGCCCAAGTTTGATTACAACCCAATGCGCCGGTACCTCGGCTAGCCACTCCACGCCGGAGTCTTTCTTCGGAACTGTGGGATCGAGGCCTTTTGTGACTGCGTGGGAGATGATCGCCTGGCGCTTTTCCTTGAGCAGTTCGATCAGGCGCTGCTGCTCTTCGATCAGCGCGTCGATGCGGGCGGTTTCGTGGTCGAGGAAATTAACAATCTTCCTCTGCTCGCTAAAGTCGGGCAGGGGAATAGTCGTATCCGAAAGATAGTCTTGCTCAATGCTCTCGACTGTAGCGCCTTGCTTCAGCCAAGCATGTAGGAGCTGATCATTAAAGCCTTGTATCCAGCGTAGAAAAAACTTCCCAATTGCCAGTTTAGGGTCAAACCTGAGAGCTTTCATATCTTGGTTCAAAGCCACTTCAACTTTGTTGATTGCAGCCGGAATCGTGTGTTTCAAGATACCCGACCTCACCACGATGAGGATCGCACCAGGCGGCACGAGGGAAGTAGTGCTGTTTTGCAACCCTTCCGCAGTAATGCTTTCTTCTGCGCTAATAATTAGCTCGACCTTCATGTCTTTTGGCGATATCCACGGAATGTTGCCATTCCAATAGATCAAATTATCCCTGCTTGGTGTACCACCACCTGAAAAACGAGCAATGTGTTTGAGTTTATGCAGAGTCCAATGCGCCGGAACATCCCCGAGCCATTCCACTCCCGAGTCTTTATAAGCCGTGTACGCGGGAAAGCTCATGCTGAAAGCCCTTCGATCATCTGCTTGATACGGTCGGTACAGGCCTTGAGATCGCGATCGATCTCAGTCAGCGGACGCGGCGGTTGGAACACATAGAAGTGCCGATTAAAGGGAATCTCGAAGCCGACAATACCGACCTCGCCGTCCAGCGCATCGGTCTTACTCACGTCGATCCAGGCATCCGGCACATGGGGGATGACTTCACGCTGGAAATAGTCGTACACCGACTCGCCCAGCGGCACGTTCTCGTTGTCGCGCAAGCCGGCGTCTGCTTCCGGCTGGCCCTTGGTCATGCAGATATCCGCCTCGGGGTCGCGCTCGCTCAAGGCATTGAGCAAGGCTTTCAGCTCCGGTGCGCTGAGGCTGACGCTGTGGGCGGTAAAGGCTTTTTTCAGCAGTTTGCTGAACTGCTCGCGATTGCGGTGCAGCACTCTGGCGTCCATCGCTTGTAGGGCTGTCATCAGTTGCTGTTGCGCGGCGCTGTCGAGTTTCTGGATGGCTTTTTCTTCCAGCACTTTGGCGACGCGCTCGGCGTTGGTTTGGAAGTTTAGCCGTAGTGGGCGCTCGACGGTGATGCGCCGGTAGCCGAAGGCGTCGATGGGGAAGATTTTACTCTGTACGGTTTGCTTGAAGCTGCCATACAGGCGCACCAGTTCGTTGATTTGCTCTTCGGTGATGTACTGACGCTTGCTGCCTAGCGATTTACGCATTTTGGCGTAGTGCTGGCTGCCGTCGATCAACTGCACCTTGCCCTGGCGCGCAGCGGCCTTGTGGTTGCTGAGTATCCATACATAGGTGGCGATGCCGGTGTTGTAGAACATGTCTGTTGGCAGCGCGACTATGGCTTCGACTAGATCGTTTTGCAGCAGGTAGCGGCGAATCTCCGACTCACCCGAGCCCGCGCCACCGGTAAACAGCGGCGAGCCGTTGAGGATGATGCCGATGCGCGAGCCACCGTCGCGTGGGTCACGCATTTTGCTGACCAGATGCAAGAGGAACAGCAGCGAACCGTCGGACACCCGTGGCAGGCCCGGGCCAAAACGACCGTCGAAGCCTTTATGGTTATGCTCGTCGGTGATCTGTTTTTGTACTTTCTTCCATTCCACGCCGAACGGCGGGTTGCTGAGCATGAAGTCGAAGTGATGCTCGGGGCCGACCAATTGGTCATTGGACAGGGTATTGCCGAGTTTGATGTTCTCGACCTTCTGGCCCTTGATCAGCATGTCTGCCTTGCAGATTGCATAGGACTCGGGATTCAGCTCTTGGCCGTGCAGAGAGACGCTGACCTTTTCGCTGATGGACTGAATGTACTCATCGCCTTCCGACAGAAAGCCGCCCGTACCTGCGGTCGGGTCATAGATGGTGACGATCTTGTTGGGCGCGAGCTTGTGGTCTTGATCGGTGATCACCAGCGAAGTGGTGAGGTGCACGATATCCCGTGGGGTGAAGTGCTCCCCGGCGGTTTCGTTGGAGCTTTCAGCAAACTTACGGATCAGCTCTTCGAAGATGATGCCCATGCCGAAGTTGCTGATGTGCTCGGGACTCAGGTCGGTGGCAGCAAAGCGTTGCACCACTTGATAGAGCAGGTTGGCGCTAGCCAGTTGCTGAACAAAGTCTTCGAAGTGGAAGTGTTCGAAGATCTCGCGGGCGTCTTTGCTGAAGGCTTGTACGTAGCTCATCAGGTCAGCAGCGGTCTGGGTATCCGACAGGGTTTCCAGGGTCAGCGGCGAAGCATTGAAAAATTGCTGACCTGCTGTTCGTAGGAGAATTATCTCGCGTACGGTGTCTGGGCGGCCTTCCTGAGCGAAGGTCTGTTTGATGACTTCGGCCTTAGTCGGTGCCAGCACGCACTCCATCCGCCGCAGCAGGGTAAATGGCAGGATGATGCGGCCGTACTGGGATTGCTTGAAATCACCACGCAGCAGGTCGGCAATCGACCAGAGAAAGGCGGCCGTCTGGGAATGATTTTCCGTGTTCACGCGAGAATTCCTTGGGGTATAGGCAAAGCGGCAAGTCTAACCTGTCGAACAGCCTATCTGTAGCGGCCCATGTAGAAATGGCGTTTATGGGTAGTGGCAGGAGCTAACGCTCCGGTTTGGGTTCTATTCCCGTTGATCAAAGATGAGGCCGCACGCGAACATGCCGCCAGCAACGATATGCATGCTGCAAAGTGCTGATAGTTTGGATATGGGCCCAGGTAAGGAGGGGAACTATGTCCTTCAATACTGGCGTTCTTTTACAAACGCTTGAGACATTAAAAAGCCGGCTCGTAGCCGGCTTCCTTGGCGCCTAAATCACTTGCTAAATGCCCTTGTTTGAATCGCAGCCAACACATCCCGTACATCCTGAAGTAATAACCGGGCTGTATTGGTCACAGTACCAATGTCCTTGTCGCTCGCGTCTCTCAACGTGGCACAGGTCATCAGATTCAGATAATCAAGCGCAGTCACTAACCGCTCACTCGCACACGCATGCAGATCCACCAATGGCGCCTGGCTGTCGATAAACAACACTGGGCCATCGCTAGCAATTGGAGTGAGCGGGATAAAACGTTCGGATGGGTCAATATTGCTCATGGTGTCGTTCCTTCCAAGAGTGAAAAGTCGCCACCTGTTGCTGCGAATCAACCGGGGTGTAGTTTGTTCCTTTCGACGGAGCTCTGAAGTGCCGCGGACCAGAATCGAGGGTCTGAAAAACTATATGGGCGAGGTAGATGATGGGCAATGGCAGCCCTGTAGGAACGGTCTCTCTTCCAGGTAGGGACAGGCTGAGTTTCCTGAAGATTTCATATCCGCTGCAATGGAGGCGGTCTGCATCAGCAATACCTTCTGTCTCCCAGCGATTTTGCTATCCTGCGCCCCTTTTCCCCACCGCAAGGAACGCAGGCATGACCCAGCCCATTGGCAGCAGTTCACAAACAAGGGCTGGCCAACAGCGTCACCTACCACACCTCCTGTTCCGCCTGACCTCAGCACTCCTGCTCGGCCTCGGGCTAATCACTCCAACCGCCCAAGCCAACCCCACCACCACCTACCGCGGCACCCTCGGCGACACCCCGGTTGAACTGGCGCTCACCTACGACTCTCAATACGGCGGCGGTATGTCCGGCTATTGGTTTTCCGAATCCGAGCGCCTGCCCATGGCGTTGGAATCCACCCCTTTCCACCCTGGCTCCGCGCTCTTGATCAACATCATGGACAACCCGACCCTGCCGGCGACGGCGGTGTCGTTGCAGCCGTTCGCCGAGGGGGCAGAGGCGCTGCAGGGCAGTCTGGTGGATTTGCGCACGGGCACGCAGCAGCCGTTGCAGTTGCAGCGGGTGACGCGTTTTGGCGGCAGTCAGCGGGAGGCGTTTGAGGGGGAGTTGCTGCAGCCGGTGTTCGATCGGGATTTCTATTTCAGTGTGCATGCCGCGCGCAAGGCCGGGGAGGAAGTGGCGCAGGTGGACAGTATCCGGGTGATCAGCCGGGCCACCGGTAAGCGGGTGCAGGAGATTGGCGGACAGTGGTGTCTGTCGTCCGTGGGCACCAGGACGCTGACCTTCGGGCATTTTCATGACGAGGCGCGGATGGACTTTCAGGTCCAGGGCTATCGCGTGGGGGAGGCGGATGGCCGGGTGTGGTGCTCGCCCACGCAGTATTACCTGTACAACCGGGATCTGCGGACCTATCGGCGCCATCCGCAGTTGGAGCAGTTCGCGGCGGACGGTGATCTGCGCTTTTCCCCCAGTGGGCAGATGGAATTCAGCAAGCAGGACTTCATCAATTACGACCAGCGCACTCGGCGTTGGGATTATTACCGGGTGATCACCCCTGAGCGTCTGGAATATCTGTCGTCGGGCGAGGAGCGTTTCTGATGCGCGGGTTTGATCTTGCTCGGGGGCTGGCGGTGCTGGTGTTGGCGCTGTGGCTGTTGCCGGCGCAGGCGTCTCATGGGGTGTATGAGGGGACCTTGGGCAAGCAGGCGATTGTCTTGACCCTGGGTAGCCAGAACGCGGTCTACCAGGGCACCTATGCCTATCAGCGCTATCGCACGCCGATCCGCCTCAAGCCGACCTTCAGCTACAGCAACAAGACGCTGGCCATGGATGAGCTGGACGAGCAGGGCTTGCCGGTGGCGCGTCTGCAGTTCAATGACTTGATGAACTCCCGCCAGCAGGAGCAGGTGCGCGGCACCTGGACCAGTTATCGCACGGGCAAGACCTTGCCCATTGCGCTGAAGCTGGTGGGCCTGGTGGATTCGGATCGCTCGTGGCCGCAGCCGGTCACCACGCTGTTGCAGAGTGCTTCCACCAAACGCTGGTATTTCCAGGTGCCGATGCCGGGCAATGATCAGCGGATCACGACGCTGGAGGTGATGGACAAGGCCACCGGCAAGTTGCTGGTGAGCCTGGCGATCGCGGCACCGGGCTGTCCGAATCAGGGGGTGGATACCTTGCAGTTGCAGGGTGAGGGGGAGCAACTGCGGATTGCTTTCAAGGACTGCACGTTTCCGGGGTTTCGGTGGAATGAGGGCGGTGGGAGCTTTGCGCCGTTGCCTTGAGGCCCGTTCGTTTGCGCCCTTTGGGGACGTGGCGGCTGGTGGATTAGATGAGTCTGGTGTTGAACCTGGAAGTTGTGGAGCCCCGTATGGATGACAAGCAAGCCCCTGTGCTGATTCAGGTGTACATGGCCGATGACGATGGCGCCGTTCGTGAGGAGTTGCTGGCGCGGCAGATCGATGAGCATACCTACGAGTTGCTGTCCTCGCCGGGGCTGGCGCAGAACCTGGCGCGGGGCGATATCGTTTCCATCCGCAATCCCGATGCTCCGGCGCAAGTGCTGAAGCGGGGCGGCAATTTCTGCATTCAGATCTATGCCGATTACATTGATCCGACGGTGATCAGTGCGCTTGAAAACGAGGTCGCTGGTGAGCTGGGCGGAACCCTGGACGGGCTGTTCGAGGGGAACCTGTCATTCGCTGTTCCTGCGAGCAATGGCATGGACCGTATCAATGCGGTGTTCGATCGCTTCCGCGAGCAAACCGGGATTGAGTGGTACTACGCCAATGTCTATAAAAACCTCGATGACGATGAGGACGAGACGCTGTTGAACTGGTGGTTGGACTGCTGATCTTTCCCGGGGCCTGGGCATGCCACCCAACAAACCGACCAAGTAGCGACCAAGTAAGCGACCAAGTCAGCACCCGGTAGTGCTCCAGCGGCCGTTCTGTGGTGTGGGCCTGCATGGGCGTGGGGGAGCGCTAATCGTCCAACAGCGTGTTGGACGATTGAGACTTTTGTACTGGCATTGGAAAGAGGCGGGCCGACCTTTTGTTTGCTCAATCGTTGGGTGTGCTTTTTACCGGCGAGGGCGTGCTTGAGGACGCCTTCGCCGGCAAGCCGGCTTCTGCGGTGGATGTAGGAAGGGTCTGTCTTTTCTGTAAGGTAGGCTGGAGGCGCTGATTGCGGTGCTGTTCTGTGGGATAACCATCAGCGCAACCCTGGACGTACTGATCGATACCAGGGCGTATCCCACGCAGAGAGGTCGTAGTCATGGGCCAGGAAATGCGGCTGTTTCAGGAGGACTTGCTTAAGGCGGTTGCCGATATGAGCGCCGGTAAGGCTGTGCGTTCAGTGACGCTGTCCGTGGCGACTCGTCGCCAAGGATGGGCGGGAGACGCGCAAGGTGTGTTTGTCGAGATTTTGATGGCTGGCCTGTGCCGGCGCTGCAGTTTTTCCGGCAAGCCACAACGCCCGGGATTTCGTGGGCGTTGTAGCCGCTGCCGCAGGCTGCGATCGGCCCCGTAGGGGCCGTCTGCATCAGAAACTCACTGAAGCACTCAACCGCGCCGTCAACGGCGCGCCCTGGAACAGGTAGTCGTCGCCCATGTATTCCCCGGCATCGCGCCAGTAGCGTTTGTCGAACAGGTTGTCCACGGTCAGGCGGAACACGGTGTCGTAGCCATCAATGCGGGTGCTGTAGCGGCTGCCGATGTTGAAGATGGCGTAGGCGCCGGTGGCGACGTTGCCCTGGCGGTCGGCGTACTTGCTGCCGCTGTATTGCATGCCGCCCAGCAGGGCCAGGCCGTCGAGCCAGGGCAGGGCGTAGTCGCCTTGGAGGCTGGCTCGCAGGCGTGGGACGTTAAGGGTTTGGTGGCCTTCGTAGGCCGGGGTGCCGGTGTCCTCGACCCGGGAGCGAATCGCCGCGACGCTGGCGGCAATCTGCAGGCGCTGGGTGGCCCAGCCGTTGGCGGAGAGCTCCAGGCCGGTGTTCTTTTGCTGGCCCTGCTGGACGTAGGTGAAACCGCCAGCAGCATCCGGGCGCGAGTACTGGTAGGCCTGGCGCATCTGGAACAGCGCGGCGCTAAAACTCATGCGCTGCCAGTCGTACTTGACCCCGGCTTCGATCTGCCGCGAGACAGTGGGGGCGAGGGTGTCGCCACTGTTGCTGGCGAACCAGGGCGCCTGACCGCCCAGGCTCAAGCCCTTGCTGTATTGGGTGTACAGCGACAGTTCGCTGATCGGTTTGTAGATCAGCGCGGCCTGGGGCAGGAATACATAGCGTTGGGTGTGGCGATCGCGCACGCCGTCCTTGTCGAAGCTCTCTTCGTCGAGGCGTACTTCGCGTCCGCCGAGAACGGTCTGCCACTGTTCGTTGAAGCTGATGCGATCGCTGAGGAACAGGCCGTATTGACGGCTGTCGAGGCGTTTGTGGGAGTCATTGAGGGCGCCGTTGTAGCGGGCGAAGTTTTCCGGCTCGCTCTGGATATTGCCCGTGCCAATCCATTGATTGATGGACTCGCGCCGGTCCACCACTCGGCGAAACGCACTGGTCCCCACGCTCAACTCATGGCCCAGGCCCGCTGCGTCGAAGCGGCCATTGAGCAGCGCCTGGACTTCATCGTTGCGCCGGGTGTCGTCGGGGCTGCGGAAGTCGTAGATGTCGTAGTTGCCTTCGGGGCTGAAGTAGTTGCCGTTGGCATTGATGCAGCCGGTGGTGCAGCCGCCCCAGGCAAACGAACTGTAGTCATCGATCACCACCTTGCTGCGGGACGCGCTGAGGTTGCCGGTCCAGTCGTCGTTGAAGCGGTACTCGAAGTTGCCACCGATGTTCAGCGATTCATTGGTCACCGGCTTTGACCCGCTCTGGTGCCCCAGGAGTTTTTTCGGCGAGGCGTGGTGGGGCAGGCTGGAGCCGCCCAGCAGTTGGTAACCCGGGGCCGAGCGCTGCTGCTTGTTCTGGTATTCGATATCCAGTTGCAGCAGGGCATCGGGGCTGATGTTCCAGTCGAAGGCCAGGGAGGCGAAGTCGCGCTGGCCATTGGTGTGTTCGACATAGGAGTGCAGGTCTTCATGGGCCAGGTTGGCGCGCAGGCCGAACTGCTGTTCGCTGCCGAACCAGCCGCCCACGTCGGTGGCCAGGTAACCGCTGCCGCGGTCGTCGGTGGAAACGGTCACCGAACGAATGTCCGTGGGCCGCTTGGTCACGTAGTTGACCAGGCCGCCGGGCTCGCTGACCCCGCTTTGCAGGCCGGAAAGGCCCTTGAGCAGTTCCACCCGCTGTTTGTTTTCCAGGGCGACGTTCTGCTCGCCGGTGATGGTGCGGTTGTTGATCTTGTAGCTGCTGGCCGCGTTCAGGGAGAAGCCGCGCACCTCGAAGTTTTCGTGGTAGCCCACTGGCGCGTAGCTCTGGCCCACCGAGGCGTCGTTCTTCAGCACGTCGCTGAGCAGGCGGGCCTGCTGGTCGAGGATCATGTCTTCGTTGATCACGCTGATGGCGGCCGGGGTGTCCAGCAACGGTGTTTCGCTGAAGCCGCCGACCGAGGCGCTGTCGGCGCGATAGCCGTATTGCTCTTCGCCACTGACGGTCTGGGTCGGTAACTGGGTGCCGCTGGCGTTGGCCACCGCGTGGCTACCGGCCAGCAGCAGGCCCAGGGTCAGGCGATTGAAAGGCAATCCTGTGGCGCTGGCGCGTGTGGGGGGCGTCGGGTGAGTCCGGCTCATGAACAATCCTAGAAGGCGACGCTGTCCCCATGGCAGAAGCCGGGGGAGGTTCCTGAGAAGGCTACGATCGTCGACCTGAGTGTGTAGTGAGGAACAGCGCGGGAGCCCTGCGGGCATCAGGCAAGGGCCTGGCGGTTGCCGCTGGGTGCTGTCGGGCAGGCGCCATCATACAAGCTGCGGCGCGGGGGTAAAGGCGGGAGAGGGATTGGCTCAGGTTACCGAGGGGGCGGCCCTGATGGATGAAAAGAAATGGCGTTACCGGTCAGGTTCAGGGGTGTTCATTTGCAGGGATTCGATCTGTTGTTCCAGGGTTGCAATCTTGCCCAGCAGGATGTTGATGAGTTTCTTGTCGTGGCTACGGGCTTCGGTGGCGACCAGCGACTTTTCCAGTCGGTCGACGATTTCATTGTTCATGCTGCGGTTTTCCTGCTTGGCGATGCGCTTGACTTGGGTGTGAAGCTCACCAGGCAGGCGAACGATGAATTTTTGAGCGGGGGCGCACATGCCGGACCTCGGGTGATATCAAAAAGAAACATCATAGAAAGGTCGGGGCAGGCAGGGCTTCAAGAAAATTCTGAAAAAACAGCAAGATCGGGCTTAGTTTCGCTGAGCAGGCTTGGCGATCCGCCGGGCCGTATCCAGGCATTGCGCCCCATCGAGCCAGGCCCCTCGCCAGCGCTGAACGGCCGTTGGCAACCGGGCCTCTGGCCGCTGGCTGAAGCCCGGTGATCGACCTTAACGCCGATCCAGCCACACCGTCTGCGCGTTGCAGAACTCGCGCACGCCGAAGTGCGACAGCTCGCGGCCGAAGCCGCTTTTCTTCACCCCGCCGAAGGTCACCCGAGGGTCGCTGGCGCTGTAGCCGTTGATGAACACGCCGCCGGTTTCCAGTTCGTCGGTCATCTGCCGGGCCCGTTCCAGGTCCTGGGTGAAGATCGTCGCGGTGAGGCCGAACTCGCTGTCGTTGGCCAGCGCCAGGGCGTGTTGCGCGTCCCGGGCGCTGATGATGGCGGCCACCGGGCCGAACAGTTCCTGCCTGAAGGCGGTCATCTGCTCGGTGACGTCGGCCAGCACCGTGGGCTGATAGTAGTTGCCGGCGCCTTCGACCTTGTCGCCTCCCAACAGCAGGGTGGCGCCTTCGGCCAGGGTGGCCTGGACTTGCTGGTGCAGCTCGTCACGCAGGTCGAAGCGGGCCATGGGGCCGAGGTAGGTGTCGCTGGCCAGCGGGTCGCCCATCACCAGGGCGCGGGTGGCCTCGACGAATTTGCGGGTGAATTCCGCGACCACCCCTTGCTCGATGATCAGGCGCTTGGCGGCGGCGCAGACCTGGCCGGTGTTCTGGTAGCGGCCGATCACCGCGGCCTTGACCGCTTCGTCCAGGTCGGCGTCGTTGAGCACGATAAAGGGGTCGGAACCGCCCAGTTCCAGTACGCATTTCTTCAGCGCGGCGCCGGCCTGGGCGCCGATGGCGATGCCGGCGCGCACGCTGCCGGTGAGGGTCACGGCGGCGATGCGGCGGTCGGCGATGGCGCGGGACACGCCGTCCGGGGTGACGTTGAGCAGCTCGAACACGCCTTCAGGGAAACCGGCGCGCTGCATGACGTCCAGCAGCAGGTAGGCGCTGCCCATGACGTTCGGCGCGTGCTTGAGCACGTAGGTGTTGCCGGCCAGCAGCGCCGGCACCGCGCCGCGCAGCACCTGCCAGATCGGGAAGTTCCACGGCATCACCGCCAGCAGCGGGCCCAGGGGGCGGTACTCGATGCGCGCCTTGTTGTTTTCCACCAGGGTCGCTTCCGGGGCCAGCATGGCCGGGCCGTGCTCGGCGTACCACAGGCACAGCTGGGCGCACTTCTCGATTTCGCCGCGGGCCTGGGGCAGGGGCTTGCCCATTTCCTGGCTGATCATCCGCGCCATGGTGTCGCTGTTGTCCCGCAGGGCCTGGGCCAGGGCGGTCAGGTGCGCGGCGCGGGCGGCGACGCTCTGGCGCTTCCACAGGGCAAAACCGCGGGCGGCGCGCTCCAGGGCGGCGTCGCTTTCAGCTTCGGACTGGTAGGGGTAGGCGCCGATCTGCTCACCGCTGGCGGGGTTGATCGACAAGGCGTGGGTGTGGCTGGAAACAAGGTTCATGGCACCGTCCTGCAAGGTGGGAATGACGGCAGGTTACGGTGCTGGCTCTTTGCTGAAAACTGAATAATATTGAGCGAGTCATTCACGTTTGGAGAATGCTGTGGATCTGGTCCAGCTGGAAATTTTCAAGGCCGTTGCCGAGCAGGGCAGCATCAGCGCCGCCGCGCAGTTGATCCACCGGGTGCCGTCGAACCTCACCACGCGGATCAAGCAACTGGAGCAGGACCTGGGGGTGGAGCTGTTCATCCGCGAAAAAAGCCGCCTGCGCCTGTCGCCCGCCGGGTGGAACTTCCTCGACTACGCCCGGCGCATTCTCGATCTGGTGGCCGAAGCGCGCCTGACCGTGGCCGGCGAGGAACCCCAGGGCCCGTTTGCCCTGGGTTCCCTGGAGAGCACGGCGGCGGTGCGCATCCCGGCGCTGCTGGCGGCCTACAACCAGCAATACGCCAAGGTCGAACTGGACCTGTCCACCGGCCCTTCGGGGACCATGATCGACGGCGTGCTCTCCGGGCGTCTGGTGGCGGCCTTCGTCGACGGCCCGGTGCGCCACCCGGCCCTGGAAGGGCTGCCGGTGTTCGAGGAAGAAATGGTCCTGATCGCGCCCCTGTGGCACGCGCCCATCACCCGAGCGCGGGAGGTCAACGGCGAAAGCATCTACGCCTTTCGCGCCAACTGTTCCTACCGCCATCACTTCGAAAGCTGGTTCACCCAGGACGCCGCGGTGCCGGGCAAGATCCACGAAATGGAGTCCTACCACGGCATGCTGGCCTGCGTCAGCGCCGGTGCCGGGCTGGCGCTGATGCCCCGCAGCATGCTGGAAAGCATGCCCGGCTGCGCCACGGTGAGCGTCTGGCCGCTGTCGCCGCGCTTTCGCTTCCTGCGCACCTGGCTGGTCTGGCGGCGCGGCACCGTGTCCCAGAGTTTGAGCAGTTTTGTGAAGCTGCTGGAAGAGCGGGGGGCGGTGCTGGCTGAGGTTTGAGGGGCGCGATGTTCAACGCCTGCTCAAGGCCAGGCGAGCCGCGAACAGCACGAAGATCATCCCTGTGGTGCGGTCCATCCACTGGATCACCTTTTCCCGCTGCAGCATCCCGCTCAGGGAGCGGGTGGCGCCAATCAGCAGCAGGGACCAGACCAGCCCCAGCACCACGTGAATGCTCACCAGACCGAAGGTCCAGAGCACCAGCGGCTGTCCCGGGGGAATGAACTGCGGCAGGAAGGACACGTAGAAGATCCCCACCTTGGGGTTGAGCACGTTGCCCAGCAGGCCCTTGAGAAACCAGTGGGTGCCGGGGCTGCCGTCCGGGTTGGCCGGAGCAAACGAGCGGCGCGGGCGCAACAGCATGTTCAGCCCCAGCCAGGCCAGGTAGGCGGCGCCGCAGTACTTCAACAGGTTGAAGGCCAGTTCCGACACTGCAATCAAGGCCCCCAGGCCGAAAGCCACGGCCGCGCCCCAAAGCAGGCAACCGGCGTTGATCCCCAGCGCCGCGCGTAGCGCCTGTTGCTTGCCTTCCACGGTGGCGGTGCGCAGCACCAGGGCGGTGTCCAGGCCCGGGGTCAGGGTCAGCAGGGTAGCGGCGAAGGTGAAGGCCAGGAGGTTGTCGGTGATGGACATGGGCAGGGTTTCAAGCCGGGACGTTGGCGAACGTTAGCACAGCCGCGAAGCACTGATGCGCTCCACGGCGGTGTGGGTAAACCGCAGCGGTTTGGGCTCTGCAGGCAAGCCTCAGGCCTTACACCGGACCAGTGCCAGATACACCCCCGAGCCTTTCCCAGGTTCGATGTAATTCGCGCTGTCCAGATTGGTTATCTGGGTCGGTTTCATCTCCAGTTCCAGCTCCGGTGCGTCGGCGTACCACTCGTTGTTGTCGTTCAGGCCATTCTCGAAAGCGTCGAGAAACGCCTGGCAACTGTCGAACTTGCCATAGCTGTAGTTGCCTTGCTGGTCACTGTAGAAGCGTGAGTAGCTCAGCAGCACAATGCCCCAGCGCTCGATGCGCTCATCGGGACTGGTGCGGGGGATCTGCTTGACCAGGTCCTTGCGGATTTCCCAGATCTTGTAATAGGCATTCTTATTGTTGTGCACCACCTTGAACTCGATGGCGGTCGAGGCCTTTTCGCCGTAGCTGTCCTCGATCCAGATATCCACCTTGCGCCGCTCGGCAGCGATCAGCCAGCGCGGGACGTTACAGCGAGGAACGCTGATGTGGCTGGGGCGGTAGTCGTCGCGTTCATCCAACTGGCCGCCGAGGCCGAAATGCTCGCGATTGATGTCCAGCAATGCCGCCGATTCCAGGCTCAGCCACAGTTCCGGAGCGACGCTGACAACAATCGATTTGAGAATGCGCTGGCGTTCTTCCTGTTGCAGGTGCGTCAGCAGCAGTTCGGTAAAGCCGGGAACAAAGGACATGAGATCTCCTTATCAGGTCCGAAAGGGTGGAGCGGTGAGGTTGATGCTGTTCTGTAGGAGCGAGCTTGCTCGCGATGATCTCCAAAGCGCCGCAGGTTTCCTGTGAGTGCGGGTTATCGTTGACGTCCTTCGCGAGCAAGCTCGCTCCCACAAGGTTGGGTCAATATGGGCCACGGGGTTCCGGGATGCCCAGTTGCTGTTGCCGGGCCTCGATCTGTTGGTCCACGGCGCGTTTGCCACTGTGCAACTTCAGGTGCTGCAGGCTGGGCGGCAGCTGTTGCTCGATCAGGGCCAGCAGGTCCACTTGTGGGATCTTGATCAGGCACAGGTCGGCGATTGTCGAGGTGTGCAGGTGGTTGATCAGCCCCAGGTTCTTGAGGTTGATCAGGCTCAGCTTGCGCAACTGCGGCGCACCGCTCAGGTCCAGTTGGCCGAGTTGCGCCTGGTCCTCGATCTTCAGCGCTTCAAGCTGTGGAAAGCCGTCCAGGTCCAGGCGGTTGAGGCCGCGCACCCGCATGATCTCCAGCTCCTTGACCTGCGGGTTGCGCAGCTCCGGCATCTGCTCGCGGCTGCCGAAGGTCACCGAGAGGCTGCGCAGGCCGCTCATGCCGGCGACCATCCCCAGGGGCGTCTTGGCCGGCATGCGGTGCAGGTCCAGGTGGCTGATGCCCGGGCACTGGCTGAGCACGTCCAGGTGATGGGTTTGTACGCTGAGGGATAGGGTGTGCAGCTCGGGCATGGCGGCCAGTGGCGCCAGGTCGATGGCCGGGCCTTTGTCCAGGGACAGGCGCAGTGTTTGCAACCGCCTCAAGTTGGGCAGGGCCAACAGGTCCGGCAGTTCGGCGCTGATGACCTGCTGGGCAAAGTCCTTGACCTGGTGCAGGCTGCCAATGGCCTCGTAGTGATCCAGGGTGTCGAGGCAGTCCAGGCTCAGGGACTGCACGTGGGGCAGGGCCAGCAACACCCGGGCATCGAACGCGCTGCCCGGGTAATGGCTGTAGAAACGCACCTTGAGGCGTTCACCGAAACGGGCGCAGAGCGTGTCGAGCTGACTCAGCAGTTCGCCGTTGTACTGTTCGGCCTTGGCGAACTGGACGACGACCTGGGCCTGGTCATCGGCCTCCAGGCGGGCGCTAACCTGCAGTTCCAGGTCGGCCTGGCTGGGGGCTTGAATTCGATGGGGAAACATCGGCGGTCCTTGATGATTTTCGCCGCGGCATCATGCCATTGCGCATGCTTCATCACCATCTGCGCGCAGGCCCGGCCAGCTGCCGGGCCGCCTTTCCGGAAGCGTTACGGGTCGACCTGACCCATCAGCTCGGCCACCGATTCCGGGCGCTTGGCGTAGCGCTGGGCCAGCACCGCGCAGACCATCAGCTGGATCTGGTGGAACAGCATCAAGGGCAGAATCAGCACGCCCATGGTGCTGCCGGCGAACAGCACCTGGGCCATGGGCACGCCGGTGGCCAGGCTCTTTTTCGAACCGCAGAAGAGGATGGTGATGCGGTCTTCCTGGTCGAAGCCGAACAGCTTGCCGAGAAAGCTCGAGGCCAGCAGCACCAGGGCCAGGAGGATGCAGCAGGCCACCACCAGCCCGCCCAGTTCCCACAGCGGGATCTGGTGCCAGATGCCTTCGTTCACCGCCTCGCTGAAGGCGCCGTAGACCACCAGCAGGATCGAGCCCTGGTCGACGAAGCGCAGCCAGTGCTTGTTGCGCCCGACCCAGGCGCCGATCCAGCGTCGGGCGATCTGCCCGGCGATGAATGGCAGCAGCAGTTGCACGCTGATCTTGATGATCGCATCCAGGGTCGAGCCGCCTTCGCCGTGCACGTTCAGCAGCAGGGTGACCAGGAGCGGGGTGAGGAAGATCCCGAACAGGCTCGACGCCGCGGCGCTGCAGATGGCCGCCGGGATATTGCCCCGGGCCAGGGAGGTGAAGGCGATCGCCGATTGCACCGTGGCCGGCAGCGCGCACAGATACAGCATGCCCAGGTACAGGTCGTTGCCCACCAGCGGCGACAGCAGCGGCTTGAGCGCCAGCCCCAGGACCGGAAACAGGATGAAGGTCAGGCTGAACACCAACAGGTGCAGGCGCCAGTGGCCGGCCCCGGCGATGATCGCATCGCGCGACAGCTTGGCGCCGTGGAGGAAGAACAGCAGGCCGATGGCGAGGTTGGTCAGCCAGCCGAAGCCGACCGCCACCTGGCCGCTGGCCGGCAGGAAGCTGGCCAGCAGGACCACGCCGATCAGGGTCAGGGTGAAGTTGTCGGGCAAAAGACGTGAGCGAGTCATAGCGGTTTCATCCGGGGGTTGCCAAGTGCAGTGGGGCGACTCTAACGTGGCTGCGGTTTACCGACTAACGCCAAGGAGCCCATTAATGCCGCCTAAAGGACATGAAAAGATCGTCCGCCGCAGTATTCCCGGGCTGCCGAGCCTGCCGCGACCGGTGTACGGGCGCACCGAATCCTTGCCCAACCGGGCCCTGACCCGGCGCCACAGTCACCCCTGGGTGCAATTGTCCTACGCGATCCAGGGCGTGCTGGAGATCCAGACCAACGCCGGGCGCTTTGTTGCCCCGCCGCAGCGCGCGGTGTGGATTCCCGCCGGGGTGCCGCACCGGGTGTTCAGCTCGCCGCGCACCGAAATGCGCAGCCTGTACCTGGATTGCAGCGTCACCGCCTGGGCGGCCACCGACAGCTGCCAGGTGCTGGCGGTCAGCAGCCTGTTGCGGGAACTGATCCGCGCCTTCAGCGAATTGCCGGTGGAGTATGTCGAGGACAGCGCCGACGGCCGCCTGGCCCAGGTCCTGCTGGACCAGCTGGCTGCCGCGCCACAACTGGACCTGATGCTGCCGCTGCCCCTGGACGCGCGCTTGCGCACGATCTACCGCAGCCTGCAGGCGCATCCGGAGCAGCCGACCACCCTGGGCCAGTGGAGCCAGAAGCTCGGGGTTACGGAGAAAACCCTCAGCCGCCTGTTTCTCAAGGACACCGGGCTGACCTTTCGCGCCTGGCGCCAACGCTTGCGCCTGCTCGGCGCCCTGACCCCGCTGGAGCAGGGCGAGCGGGTCACCGATGTGGCCCTGGCCTGCGGCTATGACTCGACCTCGGCGTTTATCGCCGCGTTTCGCCAGCAGTTCGACGCCACCCCCGGCGAGTTCTTCCGCGACCTCTGAACCCCCGCGATTCCTGTAGCCGCTGCTGAGCCCGCGAAGCTGCGCAAAGGTCCGCAGGACCTTGCTTGACGACCTCCCGTCGAACCTCTATCGATCTTAAGAACCCTACGTCCCTTCGGGCCGTTCGCAGCCTGCGGCAGCGGCTACAGGGTGCGACGATGCGACGATGCGACGTGCGGCAGGTGCGACGATACGACGATACGACGATGCGACGATGCGACGATGCGACGATGCGACGGTGCGACGATGCGACGATGCGACAGGTGCGACGGTGCGACGATGCGACGGTGCGACAGGTGCGACAGGTGCGACAGGTGCGACAGGTGCGACAGGTGCGACAGGTGCGACAGGTGCGACAGGTGCGACGATACGACGATACGACAGGCGCGACAGACGCGACAGGTCAGGCCTTTGATGGGCGCAGCAGTGCGATCTGCTCCGGCGGCACCAGGGTACGCAGGGTCTTGTACAGGGCCCGGGTTTCCAGCAGGTTCCAGATCCGCAGCAGGGTTTCCAGGGCGTCCAGCGGCTTGCTGATGAAGTCCCGCGCGCCCAGGGCCAGGGCCCGCAGGCGGGTGTCGCGGGTGGCGTCGGCGGTGAGCACCAGGATCGGCAGGTAGTCGTGGGCCGGAATCCGCCGGTTGAGCTGTTCGAGCACGGCAAAACCGTCGAACTCGGGCATGTGCAGGTCGAGGATCACCAGGTCCGGCTCGAAGCTGTTGAACAGCTCCAGGGTGCGCAGCGGCTGGGTGCTGCTCAGGACGTTGTGCAGGCCTTCGCGGGCCAGCAGCTGTTCCATCAGGTCGAGGTTGGGGCGCTGATCATCGACGATGAGGATGCGCATATCGGCAGTCATAGGGGCTCCGCTAAACAGGCGTCCAGGTGGGCGAAGAACGCCGGGATGTGAATGGGCTTGGTGAGAATCGCCGTGGCGCCGGCTTCCAGCAGGCTGCGCTGGGTCAGCTCGCTGGCGTCGGCGGTGATCATCAGGATCGGCGTGCTGGCGGTGCTGCCGGAGGCCCGCAGCCGTTGCAGCACTTCCAGGCCTTGCAGGTCCGGCAGGTTGACGTCCAGCAGGATCATCTGCGGTGAGTGCTGGCGGGCCAGGTCCAGGCCCAGCTGGCCCTGCATGCTCGACAGTAACTGAATACCCGGACGGCGCTGCAGCAGGGTTTCGATCAGCGCCAGGCTTTGCAGGTTGTCTTCGATGCAGAGGATCTTGCCCCGATAGGGGCTAGGCGTGGGCAGCGTCGGCGGCTTCAGCGCCGGGGTGGCCAGGGGCGTTGCGAGCGGGGCATCGGGCAGGCGCACACAGGGCAGCTCGAGGATGAAGCGGCTGCCGCTGCCCATTGTGCTGTGCACCTCCAGGCTGCCGTCCATCATCTCCAGCAGGCTCTTGCTCAGGGCCAGGCCCAGGCCGGTGCCTTCGACCTTGGGATCGGCGTCCAGGCGTTCGAAAGGCTTGAACAGGCGTTGCAACTGGTCGGCGGCAATCCCGGCCCCGGTGTCGATCACGGCAATGCGCAGGCGCGCTTCTTCCAGGGTCACCTCGATGCTGACCCGGCCCTGGGCGCGGTTGTACTTGATGGCGTTGGACAGCAGGTTGAGCAGGACCTGGATCAGGCGTTGGCGATCGGCGATCACCCCGCTGTCGGCGGGCAGTTCCGGCAAGGCGCTGAGCTGGATGCCGGCGTCGGTGGCCATCGGCGACACCAGGGTCAGGGCCTCATGCAGCACCGCCGCCAGGGGCATGGGTTCGACGTTCAGCGGCAGGCGCCCGGCTTCGATGCGGGCGATGTCCAGCACCTCGTTGATCAGCCCCAGCAGGTGCTGGCCGGCCCGCAGGATATGCCCGACCTGGGGCCGCTGGCCGGCGCTGGAATCCATGTCGAGCAATTGCGCGAAACCGAGGATGGCATTGAGCGGGGTGCGCAGTTCGTGGCTCATGCGCGAGAGGAACTCGCTCTTGGCGCGGCTGGCGCTTTCGGCTTCTTCGCGAGCGGTGCCCAGGGCGATTTCCGCGGCGCGGCGGTCGGTGATGTCCCGGGTGATCTTGGAGAACCCCCGCAGGGCGCCGCTGGCGTCGTATTGCGCGGTGATCACCACGCTGGCCCAGAAGCGGCTGCCGTCCTTGCGGCAGCGCCAGCCTTCTTCCATGTAGTGGCCGTGGGCGGTGGCTTCGCGCAGGGCCATGTCCGGGTGCTGCGGGCATTCCTCCGGCAGGTAGAACAGGGAGAAATGGCGGCCGATGATTTCCTGGTCGCGGTAGCCCTTGATCCGTTCGGCACCGAAGTTCCAGGTGGTGACCATGCCGGCGGTGTCCAGGGCGAAGATCCCGTAGTCCTTGACCCCGTCGATGATCAGCCGCAGGCGTTCCTCGTTGTCGCGCAGGGCGCGCTCGCGCTCGGCCAGCAGTTGCCCGGCTTCCACCAGGCGCGTGCCCAGCTGGCCGATCTCATCCAGCTCCGGGGCTTGCGGCAGCAGCGGCTGACCCAGGGCCAGGCGCTGGGCGTTGCCCTGGACCTGCTGCACCCGGGTGACGATGCCCCGGGACAGCAGCAGCACCGCGACGATGGCGCCAAACAGCCCGCAACCGGCGGCCAGCAGGGTGGCGAACAGCAGGCGCATGCGGGTCGCCGCCGCGGCCGCGGTGCGCTCGGCCAGCAGCGCGTCCTCGTGGATGCGCATGGCGCTGATCTGCTCACGCAGCACGTCCAGCACCTGCTTGTTGTCGATGAGGATCGCGGTCACCGTGGCGCTGTCGTCGCGGCTGCCGTTGCGCAGGGCCACCAGGCCTTCGAGCTTGGTCTGGATCAGCGGGGTGATGGTGTGCAGGTACTCGCGCATGCGCGTGTCGCGCACGTTGCGGTCCAGGCGTTGCAGGGCCGCTTCGATCTGCGGGCGGGCCTGGAGGTAGGCGGGCAGGAAGTCCTCGCTGCGGGTCAGCAGGTAGCCGCGCACGCTGGCCGCGGCCTCGGCCAGCAGGGTGTGCACGGTCTGGATATCGCCCTGCACCAGCAGCACCCGGCGCACGTCTTCTTCGGCGCGGGCGGTCTGGCGTTCGGCGCTGTAGATCAGCACCAGGGACAGCAGCAGGATCACCAGGGGCAGGGAGATCACCACCAGCGCCTTGCCCCGCAGCGGCAGGTCGGCCCAGCGCCGGGCGCTGCGCAAGTTCATGGCCACTGCCCGCTGGGCTGGGCCACCAGTCCCAGGGCGATCCCACGCACCGCTGCCTGGGTGCGGTCGGAGGCGCCGAGCTTGCCGATCACCCGCTCGACGTGGGCCTTGGCGGTGCCGGTGGTGATGCCGAGCTTTTCGCCGATCTCGCGGTTGCTGAAGCCGCCGGCCACCAGTCCCAGCACCTGGCGCTCGCGGGCGGTCAGGGCCTGGGCCTGGGGTATCTGGCCGTTGCCGCGTTCGGTCATGCGCCGCAGCAGGCGCGCGCTGACCGCACTGTTGAGGGCTTCCTCGCCCTGGGCCACCCGCTGCAGGGCGCCGATCACTTCGTCGCGGCTGGCGTCCTTGAGCAGGTAGCCCACGGCGCCGGCGGTCATGGCCGCTTCCAGGTGATCGGGGCTGTCGTCCATGGTGAAGATCACCACCTTGACCTCGGGCTGGCGCTGCTGCAAAAGGCGCGCGGCCCCCAGGCCATTGAGCCGTGGCATGCGGATGTCGAGGATGGCGATGTCCGGGCGCAGTTGCTCGCACAGGGCCAGGGCTTCTTCACCGTCCCTGGCCTGACCCACCACCTCGAACTCCGGGTTGCCCGCCAGCAGGGCGACGAAGCCGGTGCGGGTCACTTCATGGTCGTCCGCCAGGACCAGGCGTATCAGGCTACTCATGGCGCTTGCTCCAAGGGTTGCACGGGCACGCTGGCCAGCAGCCGGGTGCCGCTGCCGGGCCGGCTGTCGCAGCTGAAATGGCCGCCCAGCAGATGGGCGCGCTCATGCATGGCGACCTGACCCAACTGCTCGGCCACCGGGGCCGGCGAGCTGACGAATCCGCAACCGTCATCGTTGACCCCGAGCAGCGCCAGGCCGTCTTCCAGGGCCAGGCTCAGGTGCACCTGCGAGGCCCGGGCGTGCTTGAGGATGTTGTTGATGGCTTCCTGGGCGATGCGGAACAGGGCGATCTCCACCGCATCGGGCAGGCGCTGCGGCGCGCGCTGCCCCCAGTACACCAGCAGACCGGCGTCGCGCAGGCGGTCGGCCTCGCGGTCGATGGCCCGCAGCAGGCCGAAGTCGTCGAGCACGTGGGGGCGCAAGCCGCCGATCAGTTGCCGGCCTTCGCCGACGCAGCCCTGGGCCAGTTGCAGGATGGTTTGCAGATCCTGGTGCAGCTCGGCGGGCAACGGCGGACAGCGCCCGGCGAAGCCCTGCAGGCGCTGGTGCAGCCCGGCCAGGGTTTGCGCCAGGCCGTCGTGCAGGTCATAGGCGACCCGCTTGCGTTCGTCTTCCTGGGCGCTGAACAGGCGTTGCACCAGCTCCGACATGCTGCGCTCCCGGGCTTGCAGGTCGCGCAGCAGACGATGGTTTTCCAGGTGCGCCGCCAGCAGGGTGGCCAGCAGTTGCAGGGATTCCAGGTCTTCGCTGTCCGGCGGGCTGATGGGCACGCTGTTGGCCAGCAGCAGGGCGCCGAAGGCGCGGCCGTCGGCGCGGTGCAACAGCACGCGCAGCACGGCGCTGTCCGGGGTCGGCGGCGGCTCCGGCCATTGCGGGTGATCGGCCAGGGCACGCAGGCCTTGCAGGCGTTCTTCATGACCCAGGGCGGCGCGGGTGTGGATCACGCCATCCTCGGCCCATTCCAGCAGCAGTCCGTGGTCCATGGCGGCGAAGGCGCAGGCCCGTTGCACCACCCGCTGGCGCATCTGCTCGGGGGGCAGTTGCAGCAGTTCCTGGCCGGTGTCCACCAGCAGTCGCAGGCGCGCGGCGCGGCTCTGGGACTGTCGATACTGGCTGCGCAGGGCCAGGGCGCTGGCGGGGTCGAAGGATGGGGTGGACATGGCGTTGCTCCAGTGCGGCGGCGCTGCGGTTGAACAAAAGCGGGCATTAGACCCGCTGCTGCACGTCACGCCTATCTGCCGAATGGCATAGGCCGAAAGCTCCAGTTGGCCGATGGCGCGGACGACGGCGATGGGCAAAGTGTGGCTCATTGAAACCCACTGGAGAAATCGTATGAAACTGAAAACCACTGCCCTGGCCCTGTTTTTCGCCTTCACCGCTCCACTGGCTGTGGCCGCCGAGGTCAAGCCCTATGTCTACAGCGCCGTTGCCGAGCAGCCGCAAGCGGCCCAGGACCGCGAGATCGCCGGCCTGTTCGATCGCTGGAACAGCGCCTTGCAGACCGGCAACCCGCAGTCGGTGGTGAGCCTGTATGCGCCGAACGCAGTGTTGCAGCCGACCGTGTCCAACCAGGTGCGCAGCACTCACGCCCAGATCCAGGACTACTTCGAGCACTTCCTGGCGTCCAAGCCGGTAGGTCAGATCAACTACCGTGAAATCCGTCACCTGGGCCCGGATGCCGCCCTGGACAGCGGCGTCTACACCTTCACCCTGACCGACGCGTCCGGCAAGAGCGAGAAGGTCCAGGCGCGCTACACCTTCCTGTACGAGCGCATCGATGGCCAGTGGAAGATCCTCAACCATCACTCCTCGGCCATGCCGCAAGTCCAGCCGCAGCTGGCCGCTCACTGATCCACCTTGCGTTCCCTTCACGCCGAGCCTGTGCTCGGCGTTGTCGTTTCCCGCGGCTCACTGCTCGCGGTAGCGCCCCGGGGTCATGCCGAACCAGCGCAGGCAGGCCTTGTGAAAGCTGCTCTGGTCGCGAAAGCCCAATAGCGCACCGATGTACTTGACGCTGCGCATGGAGTTGCGCAGGAAGCTGTGGGCCAGCATCAAGCGGGCTTCGTCCAGCAAGGCCGAGAAATGCACGTCTTCGTGTCCCAGGCGGCGTTGCAGGCTGCGGGTGCTGACCCCGACGATCTGGGCGATGTTCGGCAGGTCGCTCGGTGCGCCCTGGGCCAGGCGTTCGGACAACGCTCGACGGACTCGGGCGGTCATCGAACCGTTGTGCAGCAGGTTGAGGCGATTGCGCGCGTACTCCAGGTGCAGCACATCCAGGGCCGGGTCGGCGGTGGGCAGGGCAATGGCGCAATCCTGGCTGCTGAAGGACAGGCTGTTGTAGGGCGCGCAAAACTGCAGGTTGTCTCCCAGCAGCTGGCGCAGGGACCCGGTGTCCAGCGGCTCCTCGTAGGTGAAGGTGGCCGCCAGGGGCTGCACTTTGTGCTGCGGCAACAGCCAGTGCAGCAGGCCCAGGGTCTGGGCCGCGCCGGCGTCGATAAAGGCCCGGGGCATCATCGAGGGTTCGCTGGCCACGTCGAAGCCGATCAGGGTCAGCATCTGCGGTTTGCGCTCCAGGCACATGCAGAAGCCGTTGCTGATCAGCGCGTGGTAATCCACCAGGCGTTGCAGCGCGATGCCCAGGGTGGCGCAGGACATCACCGCATACCCCAATGCCTCCAGGTTGGCCGGATGGGCCTTGCTGTAGGCCAGCAGGCCCAGGTCCGGCTTGCCGGTGCGGCGCACCGCTTCCTGTATCACCTGATAGACCAGTTCCAGCCTCACGCCCTTGGGGTTTTCATACACATCCCGCAGGCTGCTGCCCAATTGCTTGAGCAAGGTTTCGACGTGGGCGCCGCCCTCATTCATGACATCGGCAAGCACCCGAAAGCTGGCGCTGGTCATTCTATGCATAGGTCTTCCTGGACTGATGGCTTAGTGATATCGGAGAGGCCGTTGGCATGATTGCAATAAACACGGGGCCACAGACGATTCGGCAGTGCCGCGCGTTTCCGAGGACAAGCGAAAGGTATCCAGGAACACTTCCTCAAGGCCTGTGCCGGGGTCGATCATGTTCGGCCAGGGCCCTTGGAAAGGGTGACGGCCAGCGCGTCGCATCCGGTTCGCCGCGAGGGTGCCGTTGTCTTGCCCGGGGAGTTGTCATGCAAAGCGTCAGAGACTTTTATCGTGAACTGGCCCAGGGCCGCCTGATGCTGGCGTTCCAGCCGGTGGTGTGGCTGCCCGACAGCAGCCGGGTGCTGTACCACGAAAGCTTGCTGCGCCACATCGATGCTCAGGGCGGCGAAGTCTATCCTCTGGCGCTGCTGGAAAAACACCAACTGATGCGCGAGCTCGATCAAAGCGTGGTGCGCTGCGTGATCGATGCGCTGCACCGTGATGAACGCCTGCGCCTGGGGTGCAATATTTCCGCCCAGAGCGCGATCATCGACGGCTTCTGGTTGCCGATTCTGCAGGTGCTGCGCGACTCACCCTCAGTGGCCGCGCGCCTGGTGATCGAGATCACCGAAAGCGCCACGCCGCCGAGCATCGAGGCGGCCAGCGAATTCGTCCTGTGCCTGCGGGAGCTGGGCTGCCGGGTGGCCATCGACGATTTCGGCGCGGGCCTGGGCACCCTGGAATTCATCCGCCAGACCCGGCCGGACATCGTCAAGATCGACAAGGGCTATATCCAGCGCGCCCGCGGTGAACTCAACAGCGCCCAGACCCTCAGCCACCTGGTGCAGCTGTGCAAGACCCTGGCGCCTTGCGTGATCATCGAAGGGGTGGAGACGGACAGCGACCAGAACCTGGCCACCGCCTGTGGTGGCGAGTGGGGGCAGGGCTATCTGTTCGGTCGCCCGCAGGTGGATCGGCTGGGGCGGCGCTGCTGCCTGGAGCAGCAGATGGCGCCGCGGTGTGCGCTGGATCAGGCCTAGCCCGGTGGCGCCAAGGCGCGGCGCGAGCCCGCCTGACGGGGTTCAATCAACCTGCGGGCTGATGGGCGGGGTGTGGGCCGTCGGGTCTTGCACCTCGGCACTGATGGGCAATGCCGGCAGCTCTTCCTCGGGAATCTCCTTCATGTCCACGTGCCTGTTGCGCTGGGGCCGTTCCGGCTGGAACGCGTCGTAGGGCAGCAGCACGGTGTCGAGCGCCGCATCCAGGGGCAGGCTGGCCACCAGCAGGATCGGGCACACCACCGTCACCCAGCAGCCGCCGGTGATCATGCGTGCGTAGCCCATGTCATAGCCGGTGAGTACTTGGGCGTTGGTCTTGACGCTGCGGTAGTAGCGGTCGTCGCGAAAGTCCAGGGCATTGCCGCGAGTCATGTAGGTGCCGCAGCCGGACAGCAGCAGGGTGTTGAGCAACAACAGGTAATGGAGGATTCGGATGATCGGGCTTCCACGCAGGGGCGAAACAGGGTCGGGCGCGAATCAGTGATTCATCGCGTCATAGGGCAGCAGCGCGGTGTCGGCCACGGCATCCACCGGCAGGCTGACGATGGCCACCACCGGGCAGACGATGCTGACCCAGCAGAAGACCGTGGCGTAGCCGTCGTAGCCACTGGAGCCACGCATGGTCAGCAGCTCGATATTGGCCTGGGTGCCTTTGTAGTAGTCGTAGCCGCTATGGGCGTTGGGCGTGCGGGCGATCAGGGTGCCGCAGCCCGTCAGGGATATTGCGGATAACAGAAGTACAGCGTTGAGGGCTTTGATGATGCCATTCCTTAGCGAGCAGATTTTTGCCGTGCGCATCGTCGCAGAAGCCTGGGGCGCACGCTAGATAGGCTCGAATAAATAGTCGGCACCCGATCAGAGCGCTGATGGAATCAACAGCAACAGATCGGTATCGCCGATGTCCACGCCGGCTTGGGTCAGCAGGGTGCTGGCCTGGCCCCGGTGATGGGTCTGATGATTGAAAAAATGCACCAGCAGGGCATACACATTGCGCTCGGCGACCACGCCCCGGGTGTTGGCGTAATGCAGGCTGCTGTCCAGGTCGGTTTCGCTCAGGGACTGGCTGAAGTCGAGGATCAACTGATCCAGCCATTGGCGTTGTTGCCAGAGCCCGTCGAGGTTTGGGTACAGCAGGGTCTTGAGGTCCTGGGGCAGGGCCACCTGCTGCAGCGGGGCCAGCGCCGAATGCTGCGTCGGGTGTTGGGCAAAGCGCTTGAGCCAGATGGTGTCACCGGCCAGCAGGTGATTGAGGGTGCCGAGGATCGAGCCGAAAAACGCCTGGCGGTCGAGGACGATCTGCCCCTCGGGCAGGCTCATGGCGGCGTTGTACAGCTTGGCGTTCATCCATTGGTTGTAGCGGGCCATCAGGCCCAGGTGCTCGGTGCGGTTCATGGCCGTTCCTGGTGGTGTGGGGCGCTCGATCAGGCGGTCGTCAGCTTCGCAAGGTGGATGGCCGGCGCGCAAGGGTGGCTTGAAAATCTCCGCGCGATGGGCGTTTTCCCGGTCGGCGAGGCATTAAAAAAACCGCCCCTTTGGCCCCGATAACATCGTTTCTCGGGGCTTGGGCTTTTCTCTATATTGGCCACCAGATCCAGCGCGGCAACAGGCCGCGCGCCCTCTATGGTGAGCCGTTGCAATGAATAAAAAACCTGAACGCACAGGGCTGGAAAATCCCGGGACCGCCACTCGCGTGGTCTGGGGCGGAGAGCAAGTCCGCCACCCTTACAACGCCACGCAAACCCCGATTGTCGCCAGCGCCGCCTACGGCTACGACGACATCGACCAGTGGTACGACGTGGCCCTGGGCAAGGCCCCGGGCTTCATCTACAGCCGCATGAGCAACCCCACGGTGGAAACCCTGGAAGCCAAATTGTGCGACCTGGAAAACGCCGAGTCGGCGGTGGCCTTCAGCAGCGGCATGGCGGCCATCAGCGGCGTGCTCTACAGCTTCCTGCGCCACGGCCAGCGGGTGGTGTCGACCAAGGACAGCTACGGCGGCACCAACAAGATTTTCGAAGAGTTCCTGCCGCGCATGGGCGTGGCCGTGACCCTCTGCGAAACCTTCGACCAGCAGCAGATCGAAGCCGAGATCGCCCAGGGTTGCGACCTGCTGTACCTGGAAACCCCGACCAACCCGACCCTGAAGATCGTCGACATCCAGCGTCTGGTCACCGCAGCGAAACAGGTCGGCGCCCTGGTGGTGGCGGACAACACCTTCGCCACGCCGCTGAACCAGAATCCCCTGGCCCTGGGCGTGGACGTGGTGATCCACAGCGCCACCAAGTTCCTCAGTGGCCACGGCGATGTGCTCGGTGGCGTGGCCTGCGGCAGCGAGGCGCTGATGAGCCAGGTGCGCCATTACCGGGAAATCAACGGTGCCAGCCTCGATCCGTTCTCGGCCTACCTGATCATCCGCGGGATCAAGACCCTGGCCCTGCGCATGCGCCAGCAACAGCACAGCGCGGCGCAGCTGGCGCAGTTCCTGCTCAACGAACCGCTGGTGGAGTCGGTGAACTACCCGGGCCTGCCGAGCCACCCGAATCACGCCGTGGCCTGTGCGCAGATGCGCGGTTTCGGCGCCATCGTCAGTTTTGTCCTGGTGGGCGGCATGGACAGCGTCAAGCTGCTGTTACCGCGCCTGCGCTATGCCCACTGCGCCGGCAACCTGGGGGCGGTGGAAACCATCTACGGCCCGGCGCGCACCACCAGCCATGTGGAGAACACCCTGGAAGAGCGCCAGGCCCTGGGCATTTCCGAAGGCCTGGTGCGGATCTCGGTGGGCATCGAAGACACCGATGATCTGCTGGCGGATCTGCAACAGGCCTTTGCCTGGCTGCGCCAATCCCTCAAGCACAATCCGGCGCCCGGCGCCGTCCCTTCCCTGAATGCCCGGGTCGAGGTGGCCCACTGAAAGAGCGCGCAATACCCCCACAGCAAGGCAGCCCGTGGGGGCTTCATGAAGAGGAATAACAATAAAAACCTGGCGGCATCCGATTTGTTTTCTGCCCATTTCCACAGTCGCAGAAATTGAGACTTGCCCTGACAACTTTCATGAGAACCATCATGTCCCTACAAGAACAACAGACCGACTTGCGCGGCGGCTTCAAGCAAGAAATGCAGACCCGGCACATCGTCATGCTCGCCCTTGGCGGGGTGATCGGCACCGGGCTGTTCCTCACCTCCGGCTACACGGTGAACCAGGCCGGCCCGCTGGGTGCGGTGATCGCCTACATCATCGGCGCGCTGATGGTGTACATGGTGATGATGTGCCTCGGCGAGCTGGCGGTGCAGATGCCCGAGACCGGCTCCTTCAGCACCTACGCCACGCGCTTTCTCGGCCCTGGCACCGGCTACACCGTGGCCTGGCTGTACTGGCTGACCTGGACCGTGGCCATTGGCTCGGAATTCACCGCCGCCGGTATCCTCATGACCCGCTGGTTTCCCGACACCCCGGTGTGGATCTGGAGCGCGCTGTTCGCCCTGGTGGTGTTTTTGTCCAACGTGGTCTCGGTGCGGCTGTTCGCCGAGACCGAGTTCTGGCTGTCGCTGGTCAAGGTGATCACCGTGCTGGTGTTCCTGGTGGTGGGTGGCGGGGCAATCCTGGGCCTGTTGAACATCGATCAGGCCCACAGCATCGGCTTGAGCAACTTCACCCGCGAGGGGTTGTTCCCCACCGGCTTCATGCCGATTGCCATGACCCTGCTGGCGGTGTCCTTCGCCTTCTCCGGCACTGAGCTGATCGGCATTGCTGCCGGTGAAACCCGCGATCCGCAACGCAATGTGCCACGGGCGATCCGCACCACGGTGCTGCGCCTGGCGATCTTCTTCGTCGGCACCATCTTCGTCCTCGCCACCCTGTTGCCCCGGGAGCAGGCCGGTTTGGTGGAAAGCCCGTTCGTCACGGTGTTCACCTACATCGGCATTCCGTACTCGGCCGACATCATGAACTTCGTGATCATCAGCGCGCTGCTGTCCGCCGCCAACTCCGGGTTGTACGCCGCCTCGCGGATGCTCTGGACCCTGAGCGACCAGGGCCACTTGCCCAAGCAGTTCTCGGCCCTGACACGCATGGGCACGCCGCTCAACGCGATCATCGTGAGCATGGCCGGCGGTGCGGCCTCGCTGCTCAGTAGTGTGTTCGCGCCGGACACCATCTACCTGGCCCTGGTGTCGATTTCCGGGCTGGCGGTGGTGGTGGTGTGGATGAGCATCGCCGCCAGCCAGATCGCCTTCCGCCGTCACTACGTGGCCAATGGCGGTGATGTGCGCGAGCTCAAGTTCCGTGTCCGCGGCTACCCCTGGGTGCCGCTGGGGGCCTTGTTCTGCTGCGCCCTGGCCTGTGTCGGCATCGGCTTCGACCCCGAGCAGCGAGTGGCCCTGTACTTCGGTGTGCCCTTCATCGCCTGGTGCTACTTCGTGTATTACATTACCCGCAGTAGCCGCCAGCGGCGCCTGGCCCTGGCACCTCTGGCACGCTCGTCCGATGCCCTTCAGGGCTGAAGAACGGGAGCGGTCTCCAGGGTGTCCATGAGAGTCAGGCCATGAAGCAGAAAAGCTTGCCCCCGCTGAACTGGCTGCGCGCCTTCGAAGTGTCCGCCCGCTGCCTGAACTTCACCCACGCCGCCGAGGAACTGTTCCTCACCCAGGGGGCGGTGAGCCAGCAGATCCGCCAGCTGGAAAGCCACCTCGGGGTGGCGCTGTTCAAGCGCCTGCCCCGGGGCCTGGACCTGACCGAGGAGGGGCGCTCCTACCTGCCGGTGGTGCAGGACGCCATTACCCGGCTGGCGGTGGGCACCAACGAGATCTTCGGCCAGCACCAGCACCGGCCGATCAAGGTGCGCGGCAGCCTGGCGTTCTTCGTCCACTGGCTGGCGCCCAAGCTGGTGACCTTCCAGCAGGCCCAGCCCCAAGTGGACCTTCGCTACATCAGCAATATCTGGGTCAAGGAACTGGACGGCGAGGACGACATGGAGATCCGCTGGGGTCGCGGTCATTGGCCGGGGCTGGTGGCCCAGCGCCTGACCTGGGACAGCCTGTTCCCGGTCTGCGCCCCGGCCTTGCTGGCGCGCTTGCCGCTGCAGGTGCCGGACGATCTGGCTCGGCATCAACTGCTGCATGTACTGGGCTACGAAGAGGGCTGGGGCTACTGGCTTGAACGGGCCGGCGCCAGAGGCGTGGACTCGTCCCGGGGCATGCAGTTCGACACCCTGATCTCGACCCTGCGCATGGCCGAACTGGGCCAGGGCGTGGCCCTGGCCCGTTCCTCGATGGTCGCTGAAATGCTGGCCGACGGGCGCCTGGTGGAGCCTTTCGAGCAGCGTATCGAGGCCAGCGAATCCTTTTATCTGGTGCGCGGCGCCGATGCCGAGCAACACCCCGATGCGCTGAAGTTCTCCACCTGGCTGGTGGAGCAGGCCCATCGCTATAAATGACTGGCCGGAGCCAAGCATGCGCTATGTGAGTACTCGCAGTGCCACCGAACAGGTGGATTTTGCATCCGTGGTTTTGTCCGGCGTGGCCGCCGATGGCGGGCTGTATGTGCCGCAGCGGCTGCCGTGTTTCAGCCCCCAGGAAATCGCCAACTGGTCGACCCTGGATTACCCCGAACTGGCCTTTCGCGTGCTCAGCCCCTTTGTCGGCGACAGCCTGCCCGAGGCTGACTTCAAGGCGTTGCTGCACCGGGCCTACAGCGGTTTTGGCCATCGTGCGGTGGCGCCTTTGCGGCAGATTGATCGCAACGAATGGCTGCTGGAGCTGTTTCACGGTCCCAGCGCTTCGGCCAAGGACTTTGCCGCACGCCTGCAGGCCCAGCTGGTGAGCTACTTTCTCCAGCGCCGGCAGCGTCGCGGGGTGCTGGTGGGCGCCAGCAACGGCGACACCGGGCTGGCGGCGATCGACGCCTTCAAGGATTGCCCGCAGACCCAGGTGCTGGTGTTCTACCCGCAGCACGGTGTGCCCGAGCAGCAGGGGCGGCAGTTGCAGGCGGCGCATCACCCGGGGTTGTGGCGCTTTGCGGTGCAGGGCAGTTTTGACGACTGCCAGACCCTGGTCAGCCGCCTGCTGCGCCAGTGGCCTTTGCCCGAGCACGAGGCGATCGGCTTCAACTCCAGCAACTGGGTGGGGGTCATGGCCCAGTTGGTGCTGTATTTCCATGCCGTGCTGCAACTGGGCGGCGGTCAGCGGCCCATCGGCTTCAGCGTGCCGGCGGCGAGTTTTGCCGAAGTCTATGCCGGCTACATCGTGCAGAAGATGGGCCTGCCGATCACCCAGATGATTGTCGCCACCAATAGCAATGACGCGCTGCATCAGCTGTTCCTGAAGAACCGCTACTCCCGCGGGCAGGCCCGCCAGAGCCTGTCGCCGGCCATGGACCTGTCGCTGTTCGCCAACCTGGAGCGCCTGGTCTGGGAGCTGTATGGCCAGGACCCGCAGGCGGTGGCGGCGCTGATGCGGGGGTTCGAGGACAGCGGCGAGATGAGCCTGAACAACGAGGCCTGGCTGCAGGCGCGGATGATCATCGACTCCTATTCGGTCAGCGACGAAGAGACCGGCAAGGAGATCGTCAGCCTGTACCGGGATACCGGCTACGTCATCGATCCCCACGCCGCCACCGGGGTGCTGGCGGCGCGCCTGTACCGCCGCAGTCTGGTGGCACCGATGGTCACCCTGGGGGAAATCGCACCGGCCAAGTCGGCGCGGCTGCTGGGCTCGCTGGGCATTCCCGGGGTGGTCCCGCCACCGGTGGCAGCGCCCTCGACGCAGCAGTGGCAGACCCTGGCGGCGGATGATTTTGCCGCATTGCTGCATTGCCTGAAGGCACTGTGATGGACCGGTTCAAGGGGGCTGTATGAAGCGGATTCTGGATCCTCTGGACGAGCGCATCCTGGCCGAGCTGAGCGTCAATGCCCGAGCGGCCCATGCCGAGCTGGCGGCCAAGGTCAACCTGTCGCGCAATGCCGTGCGCCAGCGCATCGAACGCCTGGAGCGCGACGGCGCGATCCAGGGCTACACCATTCGCGTGGGCGAAGGGCGCGGGGCGGATACCCGGATCAATGCGCTGATCTTCGTCTACCGCTACGACCGCATGCGCGGCGCCGAGGTGTTGCAGGCCCTGCGGGCGATGCCGGAGATCGTCCAGTGCGAAGTGCTCAGCGGCGAGTTCGATGTACTGGTGCGGGTCAGCGCCGCCACCGCGGAGCGGGTGCACCGGGTGTGGAATGACATCGCCGCCTTGCCCGGGGTGGAAAACACCGTGACTTCCTTTGTCTTGTCCTCCGTGGCCTGAGCGCAGAGCCGGATCTTCTGGCCTCCTGTAGCCGCTGGTGCAGCCTGCGAAAAGGCCCGAGGGGGCTTCCGCGTGGGTGGGGGCGCTGCGTGCCCAAGGCCCGTTCGCAGCCTTCGGCAGCGGCTACACGATCTATAGCCCGAGCAATCCCTGTAGCCGCTGCCGAGCCTTTGGCGAGGCTGCGAAAAGGGCCGAAGGACCTTCCTGCGCCGTCAATCAGCATGTTGCGATGAATGGAACCCTGTGTGTTGTCCTGATGGACCGCACCGCCAGGTTTGGCGTCTCCTGCGGAGCCGATCGCAGCCTTCGGCAGCGGCTACAGGGGGCAGTCTTGGTTGCGGGTTTTGCGTAGCCAGTGCCTGTGAGCGCAGCCTTCGGCAGCTGTCACGGGCGCTGGGCAAAATGCTCAGCAAATACAGCAAAACGGCATATTTCACTGCCCGGCCCCGGCCCCTAACCTTGTCTCCATCAGCTTCTTCAACCCGGATGGAACACAACAAAAATGACTGAATACAACATCGCCCTGGTGGGCTTCGGCGGGGTCAATCGGGCCCTGGCGCAACTGATTGCCGAGCGCAATCAGGCATGGAAAAAACAGCTGGGTTTCAGTTTGAAAATCGTCGGCATCAGCGATCTGTTCCTCGGTTCTATCGTGGCTCCCCAGGGGCTGGATGCCGGTCTGCTGAGCAAGCTGCCGGCAACCAAAGGCGCGTTGGCGCAACTGCCGGGCGGTCAGGTGGAGGCGCTCAACGAACAGGTGATCAAGGACTCCGGCGCCGACATCATCGCCGAGGCCACCTTCACCAATCCGGTGGACGGCGAGCCGGCCAGCACCTTCTGTCGCTGGGCCCTGGAGCAGGGCAAGCACGTGGTGACCACCAACAAGGGGCCGATCGCCCTGCACGGCGCCGAGCTCAAGGCCCTGGCCCAGCGCAATCAGGCGGCGTTCGAGTACGAAGGCGCGGTGATGAGCGGCACCCCGGTGATCCGCATGGCCAAGCAGTCCCTGGCCGGCAGCGAGCTGCTGGGTTTCGAGGGCATTCTCAATGGCACCTCGAATTTTGTGCTGACCCGCATGGACGCCGGCCTGGGCTTTGCCGAGGCGGTGGCCGAGGCTCAGGCACTGGGGTATGCCGAGGCTGATCCGACGGCGGATGTCGAAGGTTTTGACGTGCGCTTGAAGGTGGTGATCCTGGCCAATGAGCTGCTCGGTGCACAGCTGACCGTCAGCGATGTCAGCTGCCGGGGCATCTCCGGCCTGACAGTGGCCGACCTGGAGCAGGCTCGGGCCGAGGGTGCGCGCTGGAAGCTGATCGGTTCGGCCCGGCGCCTGGCCGATGGCTCGCTGCAGGCCAGCGTCGAGCCGCGGCTGTTGCCCCTGGCTCATCCGCTGGCGGGTATTGGCGGGGCGATCAACGCGGTGTCGTTCAACACCGAACTGCTGGGCGCGGTGACGGTGTCCGGGCCGGGCGCCGGGCGCATCGAGACGGCCTTTGCCTTGCTCTCGGACATCATCCACATCCACCAGTCGCGCACCAGCCGCTAGGAGCCTGTCCATGAATCTGTCACGTCTGGCGCCGGTCGCCGATTCGATTGACGTCTGCAGCCCCTTCGATGGTCGCCTGATCGGGACCGTGCCACGCCTTGACGCCTGTGCCGTGCCCTACCTGTTGCAGCAGGCGCGCCAGGGCGTGAACGACTGCGCCGCGTTGCCGCGCCATCAGCGGGCACGGATTCTGGAGCGGGCGGCCTTGAACATCGAGCGCGACGCCGAGCATTTTGCCCGGCTGATCGTCGATGAAGCGGGCAAGACCCTGAAACAGGCGCAGAAGGAGGTCAAGCGCTGCGTCAACACCCTTAAACTCTCGGCCGAAGAGGCCAAGCGCAATGCCGGCGAGGTGCTGCCCTTCGATGCTTACGAAGGTTCGGAGAACCGCCAGGGCTGGTTCTCTCGCGAGCCTCTGGGGTTGATCCTGGCGATCACCCCCTACAACGATCCGCTGAACCTGGTGGCGCACAAGCTGGGCCCGGCCATTGCCGGGGGCAACGGGGTGATCCTCAAACCGTCGGAGCTGGCGCCGCTGTCGGCCATCAAGCTGGTGGACTACTTGCGCGATGCCGGGCTGCCGACTTCGGTGGTGACCCTGGCCACCGGCGGCGCGGAATTGGGCAAGGCCCTGGTGGCGGCCCGCGAGGTGCGGATGATTTCCTTCACCGGCGGCTTTGTCACCGGCGAGCAAATCGCCCGCAGCGCCGGCCTGAAGAAGCTGGCCATGGACCTGGGGGGCAACGCGCCGGTGATCGTCATGGCCGACTGCGACCTGGCGGCGACGGTGGAAAGCTGCGTGTCCGGTGCGTTCTGGGCGGCGGGGCAGAACTGCATCGGCACCCAGCGCCTGCTGGTCCAGGCCTCGATCTACGAGGCGTTTCGCGAGGCCTTTGTGCGCCTGGCCCGGGAGCAGGTCAGTGGCGATCCATCGGCCGACAGCACGGATATCGGGCCGATGATCAGCCTGCAGGCAGCGCAGAACGCGCAGAAGGTCGTGGATGAAGCACTGCAGCAGGGCGCGCGGTTGCTCTGCGGGCATCAGCGCCGGGGTTCGTGCTACGCCGCCACGGTGCTGGAGAATGTCGACCATGGCAGTCGGCTGTGGCAGGACGAGGTCTTTGCGCCTGTGGTGGTCTTGCAGCCGTTCGACGATCTGGATCAGGCCATCGCCCTGGCCAACCAGCCCGAATACAGCCTGCATGCGGGGATCTTCACCAACGATCTGCGCACCGCCATGGACGCCGCGCGGCGGATCGAGGCCGGTGGGGTGATGATCAACGATTCGTCCGATTACCGTTTTGATGCCATGCCGTTTGGCGGCTTCAAGTACGGCAGCCTGGGCCGCGAAGGGGTGCGTTTCGCCTATGAGGAAATGACCCAGCCCAAGGTGGTGTGCCTCAACAGCCTGAGCTGAGGCCGATTGCAGCAACACGACAGGTCGTCGGGCACCGGGCAGGTTTGGTCACCTGCCCGGTGTTTTTTTGTCTGTGGCCAAGGCACGGCCGTGGCCATCCGGGGGGCGCGGATCAGACCACTTCGTCGATCAATGAGGTTTTTGGCGCCGTGACCGTGACCGGTGGCTGAGGCTGTTCCTTGGCCTTGTCTCTGAGTTTTTCCAGCGCCTCTTTCTGTTCCGCCGTCAGGGGCGGTGGGGTCAGCACCTTGCCCGAGTCAGGCAGCTTGATGCCGGGCTGAGAGCCGCCGGCGGTCAGGGGGGGAAGGGGACGGTTGTTTATTTCCATGTCACTGCATCCTTGAGTGGGGTGAATAAAAGATAACGACCGCTTTGCGCTGATCTTTAGAGCCAATGCTCTAGGCCGCCAGCTGAACCTTCTTTCGAAGGGGGGCTTGATTTGATGTTGATAATTATTCTTGTTTGCAAATAAGATATGTTATTACGTTTTGAAATCACCCCAAGGAGTCTCTCCCATGAAAGTCCTGTCCTCCCTCAAAGAAGCCAAGAACCGTCACCGCGACTGCCAGATCGTCAAGCGTCGCGGGCGGATCTACGTGATCTGCAAATCCAATCCTCGCTTCAAGGCGCGCCAGGGCGGGGCGAAAAACCGCAACAAGGGCTGATCCGCCGCTTGCTCCTGTCCAGGACAGGGCGCCCGATACGTGGCAAGCACCGTCGGGCGCGTTGGCGGCTTATCTGCCGAGGCGGGCGATCAGGGGCTCAAGCGTCGGGCGTTTGCTCTGCCACTCCGCTTTGGTGATGCCCAGCAGGACCACGTCCATGCGTTGGCCATCCTTGAGGATGTTCTGGCGCCGCAGCCCCTCCTGTTGGAAGCCGAATTTCAGGTGCATGTTGATCACCGCAGGGTTGCTGGCCAGTACCTCGCAGTTGAGTTTTTCAAGACCGGCTTCGGTGAAGGCGTAGTCCAGCATCCAGAACTCGATCAGGCTGCCCAGGCCCTTGCCTTGCTGCTTGGCGTCCAGGTAGAACGCCCAGTCGGCGGTCTTCTGTCGGGCATTGATGGCATTCAGCGAAACGATGCCCAGGGCCTGGCCTTCGTCCATGACGACAAACACCGCCTGGGCCGGATTGTCCTGCAAGGAACTCAGCCAGCGCTGGTGTTCCTGCTCGCTGATTTCGTGGGAGGTGTACATGTACTGGCGCACCTCTTTCTGGTTGCGCAGCGTGCGTACATGGGCCTGGGTGGCGGGGTCGGCATCGACCAGGGGGATGAACTGCATCCTGATGTCCTTCTCGGATGGGTAAGCGGTGGTGGCGCATGATGGCATATCCACGGCCGTTGCATGGATTTGTCTCGCGGGACAAGAACCGGTAGAAAGAGCCCTCGCATTCAGAAAACAGATACCTGCATGAGCAACATCGAGAAACCCAATAGCCGCCTGTTCGACCTCGACTTGCTGCGGGCCATTGTCACGGTGGCCGATTGCGGCAGTTTCACCACGGCGGCCAGTCGCCTGCATTCGACTCAGTCCACCGTCAGCCAGAAGATCCGCCGCCTGGAGGAGATGGCCGGGCACCGCCTGCTGGAGCGTGGCAATCGCGATGTCCTGCCCACCGATGCCGGCGCCACGCTGCTGGGGTATGCCCGGCGCCTGCTGGCGCTGAACGACGAGATGCTTGAGGCGCTGTCCGGCGCCACGGTGGCGCTGACAGTGCGGATCGGCGTACCGGATGACTTTGCCGCGGGGCGCACCACCGAGCAGTTGGCCGCCTTCAATCGCCGCTATCCCCAGGTCAAGCTGGAAGTCACCAGCGGCATGAGTCGCGACCTGAGCGCCAGCTATGACCGCGGCGAACTGGACCTGGTGGTGCTCAAGCAACTGCGCAACAGCCGCGAGGCCCTGGGCTGCTGGCCGGAGAAGACCCGCTGGGTGGACAGCGCGAAAAACCCCTGCATCGACCTCGACCCGCTGCCCATCGTCACCTTCCCGCCGCGTGGGGTGTACCGCGATGAAATGATCAATGCCCTGGAGTCCATCGGCCGGCGCTGGCACATCAGTTTCACCAGCTCCAGTCTCAGCGGCCTGCAGTCGGCGATTGCCGATGGCATGGGCATCGGCCTGCTGCCGCTGCGCGCGGTGACGGCGGGGCATCAGGTCCTGGCCCGCAGCAGCGGGTTGCCATCGGTGGATGTGTTCGAGGTGGCGTTGCTGCACCGTCCGGCGGCGGATCCCATGGTCAAGGAGCTGGCCCGGGTATTGTCACGGGTGCTGGCCCAGGACACCCGTGGCTGAGTCTGTTTGCTATTTGATAAATGAATATACCGGATTCCGGTATTTAATTTGTGCATGAAGGCGGCGCTGGATATCGTGATGGCCAGCAGCGATCCGCAGCATTGCCTGGCGCGTCGCTCCGCAGATTTGTTCACCCCGGCGGCGCTGCTGCACGGGGTAGCAAAACAACAATGAGGAGAGTCTCGATGTCCAAAACCACTTATTACGCACCCCACGGCGGGCACCCGGCGCAGACCGAAATGCTCACCGACCGTGCCATGTTCACCGAAGCCTATGCCGTGATCCCCAAGGGCGTGATGCGTGACATCGTCACCAGTCACCTGCCGCACTGGGACAACATGCGCATGTGGGTGATTGCCCGTCCGCTGTCGGGTTTTGCCGAAACCTTTTCCCAGTACATCGTTGAAGTGGGCGCCAATGGCGGCAGCGACAAGCCCGAGCAGGACCCCAACGCCGAAGCGGTGCTGTTCGTCGTCGAAGGCGAAGTCAACCTGACCCTGCAGGGCCAGGAGCACGTCCTCAAGCCCGGTGGTTATGCCTTCATCCCGCCGGCGGCCGACTGGAAGCTGCGCAACACCAGCGGCACCGAGGCGCGTTTCCACTGGATCCGCAAGCACTACCAGAAAGTCGACGGCGTGCCGTACCCGGACGCGTTCGTCACCAACGAGCAGGACATCGAGCCGCGGGTGATGCCGGACACCGAAGGTCGCTGGAGCACCACCCGGTTTGTCGACATGAGCGACATGCGCCACGACATGCACGTCAACATCGTCAACTTCGAGCCGGGCGGCGTGATTCCGTTCGCCGAGACTCATGTCATGGAGCACGGCCTGTATGTTCTGGAAGGCAAGGCGGTGTATCGCCTGAACCAGGACTGGGTCGAAGTCGAGGCTGGCGACTTCATGTGGCTGCGCGCCTTCTGCCCGCAGGCCTGCTACTCCGGCGGCCCAGGTCGCTTCCGCTACCTGCTGTACAAGGATGTGAACCGCCAGATGCGCCTGACCCTGAACGCGCCGCATTGATACTAAGGTGGGGCAGGGGCGCTCAAGGCCTCTGCAGCAGCGAGGGATGAAAACCGGCGAATATTCGCCGGTTTTTTTTGCTTCGCAGCAAGGCAGGCACCGGATGGTCGCGCCAGGTTGTTTCGCGTCGAGGTTCACTTAGCGATTGATGATTAGCACGACCTGTCGAACTGAGGGCCGAAAGTGGGCTCGGACAAGTAAAGGGCTATTCAGGGGAGTTGCAACTTATCAACGTTGAGCCAAGGCCGCCGAAGGCAGCCTTGGCTGCTGTTAGTGCCTTAGGCGACCGGGTGAATAGTCTCACCGTGGTCTTTCACGGTGCTGCTATCAACTTCGATCTTGCTCGTGGCCTGGACATAGTAAGGCGCCTGGGTGCCGTTCCTTTTCAGGGACAGCACAAAGCCACGGTCGTCCGATCTGTCCCAGCTTTCCTGCTTGCCGCTGTCGATTCCAAAGAAGGTGGTGTCGCCGTCGCTGCCCCATTTGTTGACCGAGACTTCAATCTTTTTCGATGATTTGTTGGTAACGGTAATACCCATCTCTATATTCCTTTTAGATTGAGGTTTAGTTGATCTGGCTATTGACTGCTATCCAATGCTTACAGTCGTTATGTCGTTCCATACAACCTAACTAGAACTGCCAGTCAATGCAGGTGAAGCGCCTTGAAGTCTAGATACTATTTTGCTATCAGCAAGGCTGCACTCCTGGAGCTTCCTCAATGAATCGCCAATGCCCATCTCGCCTTGTCACAACGCCTCCAGCTGTGCCGGGCAACGACGATTTTGCTCCTCACCCACCTATTTGGCAGCAAGATCCGGACTTGCCGATCATGGGCAGCGCTGCATCGGCCATCATGGGGTTCTGCTTCTTGGTGCTTTGGTCCTTGCCGGTCTTGGTGCTGACGATATTGCTCCTTCTGGGGGCCGAAGCGATGCTAGGTGAACCGCGCAGCGATGGGTCGAGTTTCACAACGGCGCTTCTCATCCAGTTCCTGCTGGGCTTTATCGTGCTCATGGGACTGGTCTTCGCGTGGATTTTCTCTGTGCCCAGAGTGCTGGCCTTCACGTTCGACGAAAACCAGCAACTGCTGACCCTTACCGTCAGCCGGCGCGGCCGTAAGCCCACCGAAGTACGGGTGCCATATAGCGACATCATTGGCATCTACCCTTACGTGTTCGCCAGTTATGACCGCGATGGCCATTTCAGCGTTTTGTGTCAGGGGCCAAGAGGCAAGCAGTCGCTGTACCGATTGGCCGAGGGTACTTCTCTGGAAGAAATGGAGTTTCATTCGGCGTGGTTGCGAGGAGCGTTAGGCGAACGGATGCATAACCTGGCGGATCTGGACAAATGAACCAAGCGCGCCCATCCCGCCACTTCTTCGGGCGTTTATCCGCTCGAGGCATTGGGGGAGGTGGTACATGATCCTTGAATTCATGGCGCGTGGTTGATTGGGGTGAGGGTGTTATGGGGGACCTGATAGGGGAGGCGTTGTTTCATGCGACCTGTCTGGAGCGGCCGGCCAATAAGGGTGAAGCGCATTGGCGTCCAGACAGTTTCTTGCTGTCGGCAAGGCAGTGGACGGCAACCTGGCTGAGGTGTCGTCAGTTCAACTATGTGCAACTTGAGCCTTGAAGGAAAAGAGGACGCCACTTGTCGAACAGCCTGTGCGCGGCGTCTCTTGGTTGTTCAATGCACGCTGCGGGCGGCCTTCCAGAGGTCTTGCGCACCCAGGCCGGCCTGCCAGGCTTCGAAGCAGGATCGCCATTGTTCAAAAGCCGGGCCCAGGGGATGACGGGGGGCGCCGCTGAGTGAATAGGCCATACCCTCGATCAGCCCTGATGCCTGGCGTTGCCCGCCGGTGGTTGACCTTGAGCCAATGGTGATCTGGGCGAGGTGGTTGACCTTGCCAAGACCATCCGTGAAGTGTCGATGCGGTCGAGCATGGTCACCGGCAAGGTGAGGTGCTGTTCATTGGCGACGCCGGCAAGGCTTGGGAACTAGGTCAGATTCAACCCGCCGTCCGAGAGGAGTATCTCGCCGGTCAAGTAATCCGACTCGACCAGCATGATCACGGCGTGGGCGATGTCATCTGGGCTGGCGGCCCTGCGCATCGGGGCGCGAGTTCGCCACAACTCTTGGGCATCGGTCCACTCTGCGGTCATGGGCGTGTCGACCAAGCCTGGCGCCACAGCGTTTACGCGAATGTCTGGCCCCAGCGATAACGCGAGCAAGCGGGTCATGTGATTCAGCGCGGCTTTGCTGACCGCATAGGGAATCGATGCGCCTTTAGGACGGATACCGGCATGTGAACTGATGTTCACGACACAACCCGCTCGCCGCTGACGGGCGGCATCGCGCAATGCCGACTCGGCCAATGTGACGAGGTGGAACGGTGCCACGACATTCACCTCGTTCAATTCGTGCCACACCATCGAGTTGGCCGAGGCAAGGTCGCCGTGGGGAATGACTCTGCTAATACCAGCGTTATTGACCAATACATCGAGCTGCCCCCACGCGGCGATCGCCTCGTTAACAAGCCTGACTCTGTCAGCTTCGACAGCAAGATCGGCTTGTACATAAACAGCCTGCTTCATTTCAGCGGCCATAGCGCGTCCCGTATCCGCAGAAGTTCGCGAATGGAGCACCACCGCATAGCCTGCCTGGCTGAGTGCACGTGCAATGGCTGCACCGATGCCGGAAGTGGATCCTGTCACCAACGCGACGCGTAATCCGTTATCGATTGTCGGATTGGGGGTCATATGGACTTCTCTGAGGGGTTGCTGGAAAGCCGTTATCGGAGCACCAAGCGGGCAAGGTTGGAACGGGTCGGCGTAACCAGGCACGCGCCTTGTTCATCAGCGTCTATTTCCCTGAGGGCCGAGTAGAGCGCCGCATGATAAGGGCTGCCGATTCCAAGTCCAGCATTCTGTCCGTTGGGCAGGTCGACGGGAGCCCTGTATGCGCAAAGATGGGAGCAGGGTTGCCGTTGAATCCGACGCCTGTTAGACAGCCGGCCCAAAGTGTCGCCAAGGACTGCAATCAATGTTTCTGCTAATGATGGTTCTCTCGCTCTGGGCGGAGGATCCCGCCTATGTCGTCAACGAAGAACACTGCAAATTCGGGCATTTTGTTGAGTTACCGAAGGACAAGAGACAGGGGCGGCTGATCAAGGCGTGCATCTATCGAATGGAAGGTAAAACCCCGCCTCTTTTTGAACGCGTGCAGGCCAATCCTGTTCGGCCACTGACAGAACTCATGAAGGCGCCTGCTGAATTACGCTAACGCGGCTTGGCTAACCGTCCGCTGGAACTTGAGGAAAGTGCTGTGGGGAGGCTGATTTTATTTCAGGCATGACTTTGATGAAGTCCTGTGCCGCTGCACGTTATGCCAAGAGAACAGACTTCAGAGCGTAGTAGCGATTGCCAGGGCCAGTTGTTCGTCGGTCATGTACGGCGGGCCATAGGCCGAGTGGTAGTAGCGAACGGCTTGCTCGAATTGAGCGCCGCGAATCTCGCCATCTGAGCCTACGAATGCCAGTGCATCAGCCTTGGCAGGCTGGAATTGCTTCACCGCCAGCTCAGATAGTCCGGTTGTTCCTGAAAGAAGCAAGGTTGGAGCCAGCGTTATCATCATCATCGAGTTTTGATAGGAGCCCTTGTTTTCCGCCGCGGCTTGAGCACCGGTCAATGCCAGGATAACGAACACTAGAGTTTTCCATTTATGCATTCCTCACCGCTTCCTTGCTGCCTGCCGAATAGTGGTGCAACGATACCAAGGTGGGTCGCTGTATAGATAGAAGAATCCCGGTGCCGGGCCGGGCTCGATACGGAGGCCTGTCAATCATCAGCCGTTGTTCACCACATCGCCCCCGGCGGGTTTGGTCGTAGGCTCTATCAGTTCCGCCCCGTGGTTCCTGACGTTGCCGATGGCGGTGCTGACTTTGAACCATTCGAAGGCGTCGGCGGGCTCACCCTGGTGCAAGGCCATCTGTTCGGCGCGCTCCTTCGGCGTGGCCGGATCGAGCCATTCCCGGGCCTGCTCCGGCGCCAGGACCACCGGCCGGCGGTCGTGAATATCGACCATGCCACCTTGGGCGTCGGCAGTGATGATCACAAAGCCGTCGTGCTCTGCGCGGCCTCGCTTTGGATCCGGAAGTTGTCCGATCGAGGCACAGAGGATGGGGGAGCCGTCGCGGTGCCGGATCAGGTAGGGCTGCTTCTTCGCGCCGCCTTCATCCACCCACTCGAACCAGTTGTCGATCGGGCATAGGGCTCGTTGCGGCCAGATCTGGCGGAAGAACGGACCGTGGGCCACTTTTTCGACCCGGGCATTGACCGGGGTTGCGCGATCATCCGCCCAGTGCGGCCGCCAGCCCCAGCGCACGGCGTCGGCATGCAACGCTTCGCCGGCAACATGGAAGAGGGCAAGCTGCATTGTCGGCGCTGCGTTGTAGCGCCCCAGGGGCTGGTCGCCAACGCTGTTGACCAGTGCCCCTGGCATGCTCAGGGCAGCGACGAAGTCGTGGATACCGCGATACTGAGAAAGTCTTCCGCACATTGCTGTGCCCTCACGCTAGGAGCGTAAGCATAGCGCCGCCTGTGGGCTTCTATTCATCAGCGCGCTCAGTGGTGAAGAGATTTGGCATGGCGCAGTTTGGCTTGGACATCAATGGCGTTGAGGAGGTTGACGGGGCCCTCTATGCGCCAGCGTGGTGGTACCGCGTCGAGTCGATTGCCTTCAAGGTGTTCCGATCGGGCTTCCTGGTGAAAATCGCACCCCGGAAAACTGCGGCCATGGCTGAGTTTTACCCGGCGTACCTGCACTACGGGGTGAAGCGCGGCAGGCGTCTGGGCAAGCTGGCGCCAGGAACAGGCAAAGGAAAGTCCAACCGGCGAGCTGCTGGCGCGCGTGCGGCTATAGCCGAGCGTGCAGCGGGGGAGTGGCGCATCAAGCCACGTGACAACTACATGGCTGATGCGCTGCAGGACTCTAGCTCTGACGTGAAGGGTATTCTCAGTGCGGCCTTCGCTAGCGCCTTGCGCTGAAAGCGGGTGATGCCTGCTCTGAAGATGCGCTACGATCCGCGGTCCATTGGAAGGAGGTCAAAAGGAATGATCGGTCGTTTAGCTGTGTGCGCTCTTCTGGCTGCGCAAGTGGTGCCTGCATTCGCGGCAAAGGATGAAGTCGAGTATTTGATCCCGGAGGACTGGGATTCGAAAAAAGACGAGGCTAAGCCTGCCGGCGGCTTGCCTCTGACTTCGAAGGAACTTGAGTCTGGAATGAAAAAGAGATTCAAGGAGGTTCCGCAGTGTTCAGGCGTTGCGTTTGGTAAGGCCCAAGCCATGAAGAATGGTGAGGTGATTTACCAAACCTTGAGCTTGAAGGGGGCCTAGCTGGAGATGTTTGTTGAAATCAACAGTGTTGGGAAGGTAGGCAATGCCAAGTTCCTGGGTAGCAAGGGAGCAAAGGACGATCCCGAACTTCGTCTCATGATGTGCTCGACCTACGCCGTTATGCGCACTTTGCAGCCTGAACTGGAGTCGTCTGAAGCTGCGCTGAAAAGCTCCTCCCGAGCGTGGACTTTGTCAAAGCAAAAGCCATTTGAAATGGCCTTCTATTTCAACAAGATCAAAACCCAGTACGTGCCCTTTGAGATGAACGTCTACTGAAGTTTGCTGCTCGGTTGAAAAGTAAATCCAGCGGACTCTGGGTTTCTTTGGCTTTGAGATTCTGGAGAGTTATCGGTGTTACAGACGTTGTGGATGTTGCTCAATTGGGAGGTTTGGGAGTCACTTGCAATAGTTTCTATCCCATTTCAGCTGTTTGTCTGGGTTGGGGTTATGGTCACAATGCTTATCATTCGTTTCCGTGGCCGCATTCCTATCTTTTGGGCCAATCTGTTGGCGGGCGGGGTTGCTGGGCTGGCAGCTATGCAGGTTTGTATGATGTCGGCACCTTATGCGCTCGATTACAAGGATTACCGCGAGAGCGTTCGGAAGTTGGAGGCTCAGGAGCGCTTACAGCGACAACAGGAGTCGCCAGATGTTGATGCGCCGCCTGTTGAGTTGGCGGGGGGGATGGCAGGACTGGAGTCAATGAAGATTTTTATGGCACTGGTTTCATACCGGGCAGATTCCAAACAGCCTCAGGAGAGTGACCAGCAACCGGAAGAAAAGGAGTTCTGAATCGCCCCGGCCAGTACATCTCATTCTTTGGCTACCTGCGAGTGCATCTCTACGAGCTTGAAGACGTTGTGCCGGCTTTCGCGCAGTAGGCGGGTCAGCTCCGCGATTTCGTTCTCCAGCAACAGGATGTGCTGCTTGCAGGTTTCAAGGGGCGAAGGAATGCCCAGCCAATCGGCTGTGTCGTCTTCGGTGTGCACGGTACTACCTCGAATCCAATGCTGTGTGTGCATACAGTAATCGAGGCTTGAGCCAGGCGCGATTTGCGCCGACGAACTTTAGGGGATAGGGGTGGTGTACGGTCGGCAGAACGCCGGAGACGGGCTACAGCAGTATGCACAATCGGCATATTGCGGTTGCATTGGATTGAGGCGAAAGCCTCTCAAAAAGAGCAAAGTATTCGGACGCGTCCAAAAATGCTTGAGCTGGGTCGACGTGGCGAGGTCAGGAGTAAAATCCCCCAGACACAAAAAAGCCCTGAAAAATCAGGGCTTTCTCGTTGAGATTTGGCGGAGGCGTAGAGATTCGAACTCTAGGACCTGTTACAGTCGGCGGTTTTCAAGACCGCTGCCTTAAACCACTCGGCCACACCTCCAGATCGCATTGCGGGCGCCATAATACCCGAATGAAACACACTGTCAAACTCTCTGCATCGCGAGTTACAGAGCCTCTGTTATCATCCTTGCCACTAAATGTTTCCCCCAACAGGAGTGTCGCCATGCGCGAACAGGATTACGCAGTTAACAACGGCGTGCAGGCCGAGCAGCTAGAGGTTAGCCGCGTCCTGCGCAACACTTATGGCTTGCTGGCCCTGACCCTCGCGTTCAGCGGTGTCATGGCTTATGTGGCGCAGCAGATGCGGGTCGGTTACCCGAACATCTTCGTGGTGCTGATCGGCTTTTACGGTCTGTTCTTCCTCACCAACAAACTCCGTGACTCGGCCTGGGGCCTGGTCTCGGCGTTCGCCCTGACCGGCTTCATGGGCTTTTTGCTCGGCCCGATCCTCAACCGTTACCTGGGCATGCAGGGCGGCGCTGAAGTCGTTAGCTCGGCCTTCGCCATGACGGCGCTGGTGTTTGGTGGTCTGTCGGCCTATGTGCTGATCACCCGCAAGGACATGAGCTTCCTCGGTGGTTTCATCACCGCTGGTTTCTTCGTGTTGATGGGCGCCGTGCTGGCCAGCCTGTTCTTCCAGATCAGCGGTCTGCAGTTGGCGATTAGCGCCGGTTTCGTGCTGTTCTCCTCGGTGTGCATCCTGTTCCAGACCAGCGCCATCATCCATGGCGGCGAACGCAACTACATCATGGCCACCATCAGCCTGTATGTATCGATCTACAACCTGTTCGTCAGCCTGCTGCAGCTGTTCGGCATCATGGGCCGCGATGACTGAATCCGGTTGTTGAGCCAATAAAAAAAGCCCGCTTCGGCGGGCTTTTTGTTGTCCAGGTTTCAAGCGTGACAAGGTTTCAAGGGCTGTGCAGCTGCAAGCGTGCGCTGGCCATGGCGTCCTTGTTGACCTCGATGGAGAACGACAGCACGGCGACTTGCTGCTGCTCCAACTGGTCGATCCAGGTGATCAGGCCGTTGAGAGGCCCCTCCAGACTGAGGTTGACCCGTCCTTCATCCTCCTGGTCCATGCGTTCCAGGTTGAGCCCGGCCTGGCTGCTGGAGCGTGCCAGCATGCCCGGCAGGGCATCACCGGAAATGACTGGGCCACGAAGTGCGGAAGTGCTGACGGGCAGCCGTTGTAGATCTAAAAGCAATTGCGTTTCCTCGGTATAGCGTTGCTCGGCCAGGGCCAGAGCCTGTTGTTGCGGTTGCCAGAGTAGATAGAGGCTGGTCAGGCCAGCGAAGACCACCAGGGCTTGTACCGCCCGTTGTTCGCGCTTTGCCAGACGCTGCCAGCGTTGTCGGAGTGGGTTCGCCAGGGCGGTTCTGGTCGGAGTCGTGGCGCTGGATGGATTCACGTCTTACTCCTTGATTTGAAAACGCGCGGAGACGCCTTGAGCGTCCCGCACGGATGAGTCGGTGCTGACGCTCAGGCCCTGGTTGATCAGGCCCTCGCGCAGCATTTGCAGATCGGCAAAGGCCGGGGCGCTCACTTGCAGGCTCCAGCCTTCCTCGGCCTGGTAATCCAGACGCTGGATCATCGACAGCGCGCCGCCACTGGCGACCCATTGCTCCGCCAGTTGCGACAGACGCAGGGCTACGCCCGGTGTTTCCTGCACCTGTTGGCGTTGCTTGAGCCGCACCTGACGCGCCAGATCGGCGGTAACCGGTTCATCGGCAAAGCGCTCTTGCCACAGACTCTGACTGGCGGCGTGCAACTGGTCGCTGCGTTGCTCCAGGTACAGCCGGTGCCCGATGTTCTGCAACAGATGGGCGCCGCCGGCAATCGCCAGCACCAGTAGCGTCAGGCGCCAGGGCTTCGCTTTACGGGTGCGGCGCTGGAATTGGCCCTGGCACAGGTCGATTGCCTGCAGGCTGCCCTGGCTGAGCACTTGCCAAGGCTGCTCTTCGACCTGCCAGTGCTGCGGTTCCAGGCCGTCGATGCCCGGGGCCTGGGCGCCTTGCCACAGCAGCCCGTCCGGCACCAACCGGCTCAGGTCGCCGAGCTCCTGGTCGCTGAGGGTCAGGCGCAGTGGGGCGCTGCCGCCCAACAGCCAGCGGCCGTCCCAGGCCAGGGCTCGTGGCCGGTCCTGGGGCAGGCAGTCGGCATCGATGTGCATGCGCGCCGGGTGCAGTCCGTGTTCGGCCAGGCGCTTGAGGCAACGCTGCAGGCGCTCGCGATTGATGACCAGCACCGAGCAGTGACGTCGCTCGCGCAATGGGCCATGGGCCATGTGCAAGTGCTCGACGTCGTCGATCAGGTGTTCTTCCAGGGCACTGTGCAGCGCCTGGCGCAACCAGCGACCGCTGCGCGCCGGGACGCTGACTTGATGAAAACTGGCCATTTCCATCGGCAGCAGCAGGACAAATCCATGCTCGCGAAGCTGTTCGGCGGCCTGTTCCAGGCTGCCTTGCTGGGGCGTGCTGCCGGCTGACCACCAGTGGCAACGCCACGGGGTGTCGCCGGTGGTATGGGGCGAAAGGTAAAGCCAATGGCTCATCAATGGTTACTCGGTAAGCAGATGGGCGTTGGACGGTCCGGGGAGCAGCGTGCGCTGTTGCACCCGGACCTGTTCAGCGTTCATGACGCGCAGGTCGCTGACCAGGCGCAGGCGTCGGCCATGCAGTTCAACGTCGATGGTGGCGCGGAACTGGCGACTGTTGACGCTCAGCCCGCGAGGGGTAATGTCCCGGCCCTGGAGCATGGGGTTGGCGAGGAACGCGGCGACCGTGGGATAGCCCTTGCTCGGGCGCGATTGGGCCAGGGTCTGGGCGGTCGGCAGGTCGATGCCTTCGATGCTGGCCAGCACCAGGGCGCTGGCGGTATTGAGGTTGATGTGGGCTTGTTCATAGGCCGCGACCAGTGGCGACAGGCGTTGCAGGGTGGCGCGATCGACTTCCGGCAATTGTCGCAGCTCGCTGATGTCGCTCAGGGGTAATGGGCGGCCCAGGCGATCAAGAGGGCGCGACAGCGCCGCCGGGTCGTGGGGCTTGATCTGGGCCAGGGCCAGCAGCCGCTGGTAGCGGGCACGGGGGATGACATCGTCCTGCACCAGCGCGCTGTTGAGATTGAAGCGCGCGCCCAGATCGACGATCTGGATCGCCATCCTGCCCCCTTCGATCGGGAACGCCGGGGCCGGTCGGGCCCAATGCTGGCCCAGATGGGTCACCAGCAGGCCGCCTTCGCTGCGGGCATCTTCCTGCAACTGGCTACGGGCCCAGCTTTCGCCACTCAGGGCCAGTTGCCAGAGCTGCTGGTGTTGCACCAGGTGGCTGCTGCTGGCGAGGCTGAGCCGCTGGCGGGCGAGCATATTGCTCACCACCAGGGTCACCAGCGCGGTGATCAGCAACACGCTGAGCAAGGCAACGCCGCGCTGTGCACGAGGCTTATTCACGGGGGGTGTCCTCGTCCACTTCGGCGCCGCCGGGCAGCAGAATGACCCGGCGGATATGCGGGAAGCCGGGCGCGCTCAGCTCAATGTCCACGGCGGCCGGCAGGCTCAGGGCCTCGCTGCCGATGGGCCAGCTGTCATGGGGCAGGCCCAGGGCGTCGATGAAGCGCAAGTGGACCAGCTCGACCCCACTGAGCAAGGGTTGCACCTGGCTAGGGCTGTCTCGTTCCAGGCCCCAGGTTTCGCGAATCCACTCGCCGTCGCTCAAGCGATGGTTGACCTGCAACAGATCGCTGCGCGGAGCGTCCAGGGGGTTGCGCCAGCCGCCGCGCAGCAGGCGCAGCCCCTGGTGCTGGCTGATCAGCGCCTGGCTATGGCTGTGGTCGTCCTTGAGGGCGTGACGCTGCACTTGCACCAGATCACGCTCCAGCAGACTCAGGGCCCGTTGCAGGTGGCGCAACTGCTGTTCCTGGGTCTGGATGCGCTGGTCGCTGCGCATCACCCGATCCAGCAACTGATAGGTCGCCAATCCCAGGAGGCTGAAGATGGCGATGGCCACCACCACTTCCAGCAAGGTGAAACCGCGCTGGTTCATGGGTTGGCCTCGACGTAACCCAGCAGCTGCGCGCGGCTGTATTGCCGGGCCCGTTGCGGGTCTTGCTCGGCCGAGACCCGCAGGCTGACCTTGAGCAACCGCGAGTCCGGGGCCGCCTCGATCTCGCTGAACAGCCACCAGTTGCGCCCGCCAAACTCGACCTGCCGTTGCTGGCGCCCAAGGGTGCGCGGCTGCATGCCGCTGCGCAGTTCATTGAGGTAGTTGTCGGCAATCCAAGTGGCTTGGGTGCGTTCGGCCAGATTGCCGCTGTTGATGGCCACATGCTGGATCGCACTGAACAGCGCAATCGACACCGTGGCGAAAATCGCCAGTGCCACCATCACTTCCAGCAGGGTAAAACCCCGCTCAGTTCGCGGTTTCAAGTCGGGGCTCCTGTATGCCATCGCTGGACAGGGTCAGCAACGGAGTGTTGCGGTGCTCGATCCACAGGGTGAAGGCGCTGGTTTCATCGCTGGACAGCACCAGCAGTTGGGGCAGGGCCCTGCGACTAACCGCCTGGCCCAGGGCCGGGCCGGCTTCGGCAACCTCAAGGCGCAGGCGCAGGTTGTCGGGCAGGCTCTGGGCCCGCCAGTCGCGGTCGGCCAGCCACTGTCCCTGTTCATCCAGGCGCAGCACGGAGTAGGCGTCGGGTTCGATGCGCAGGCCGTAGTCGCTGTTGCTCAACACCGCCTGCTGGCGCAGCAGTTGCAGCAGCGCCAGCAGACGATCGCCTTCACGGCGCGCCTGGCGGCTGGCGGAGTCGGGGTTGATCAGGCCGATCATGCCCGCGGACAGGGCGATGATCAGCACCACCACCAGTACTTCGACCAGAGTGAAGCCCTTGGCGTGGGAGCGTTGCACCGCTCAGCGGTCCCAGTTGCCGATCTCGGCGTTCAGGCCGTCGCCGCCGAGCTTGCCGTCGGCGCCAAAGGAGAACAGGTCATAGCCCGTACCGCGGGCGCCTGGCACGCGGTATTGGTAGGCATTGCCCCAGGGATCGATGGGCAGGCGCTTGAGGTAGCCGTCGGGGTTCCAGTTGCGTGCCGGCGGGTTGCCGCTGGGCTTGCTGACCAGGGCTTCGAGCCCTTGCTGGCTGCTGGGGTACTGATGGTTGTCGAGCTTGTAGATGTCCAGGGCCATGGCAATGGCCTTGATATCGCTCTGGGCGGCGGCGCCCTTGGCCTGGTCGGGACGGCTCATGATCTGCGGCACCACCAGGGCCGCGAGGACCCCGAGAATGACCACCACCACCATGATTTCAATCAGGGTAAAACCGCGTTGTTTGTTCTGAGTCTGCACGTAGGGGGTTCCGCATTCAGGTAATCAATTGGTTCAGGCTGAGGATCGGCATCAGGATCGCCAGCACGATGATCAGCACCGAGGCGCCCATGAACACCAGCATCGCCGGTTCGAACAGGCCCACCAGCAAGGCAATGCGGTTGGCCAGTTGTTCTTCCTGCTGCTTGGCGGCGCGTTCGAGCATGCTGTCCAGCTCGCCGGAGCGTTCACCGCTGGCGATCATGTAGAGCATCATCGGCGGGAAACTGCCGTTGAGTTCCAGGGCTCGGGTGAGGCTGATACCTTCGCGCACCCCCCGGACGATGTCTTTCAGACCGGTACGAATTTTCTGATTGGCCACCACTTCGCTGGCGATGGACAGGGCGTCCAGCAGTGGCACGCCGCTGCGTCCAAGAATCGCCAGGGTGCTGACAAACCGCGTGCAGTTGCTGGCCCGGATCAGCCGGCCCAGCAGCGGCAGTTGCAGCACCAGGGCATGCCAGCGCTCGCGGGTGGCCGGGTTGCGGACGGCGGCGCGGGCGGCCAGTACCAGGGCCGCCACCAGCAGCAGCATGAGCAGGCCATAGTCCTGCAGGAAGGCGCTGCTGGCGATCAGGCCCCGGGTCAGCAGCGGCAGTTCCTGGCCACTGTCGATGAACACCTTGACCACGTCGGGCACCACGAAGCCCAGCAGGAAGCCGACGATGCTGACGGCCGCCAGCATCAGGATGCTCGGGTAGAGCATGGCCAGCTGGATCTGCTGACGGGCCGCTTGCTGGGCTTCGGTGTAGTCGGCCAGGTTCATCAGCACCTGACCCAGGTGTCCGGAGCGTTCGCCGGCGGCCACCGTGGCCCGGTACAGATCCGGGAAGGCCCGCGGGTAGGCCGCCAGGGCCACCGCCAGGCTATAGCCCTCCAGGACCCGGGAGCGGATGGCCAGGAGCATGCTCTTGATCCGCTGTTTCTCGCACTGCGCGGCGACCGCGGCCAGCACCTCCTCCAGGGGCAGGGCGGCTTGGACCAGGGTCGACAACTGGCGGGTGAGCAAGGCCAGTTCGGCGCTGCTCAAGCCGCCGCCGGACACCTGCAGCAAGCCTTTGCCACGCACGCGCTTGCTCTGCGCGGCGCTGACCTTGAGGATCACCAGCTGGCGCTCGCGCAACAGTTGCCGGGCATGGCGCGGGCTGTCGGCTTCCACCACGCCGGTGGATTTTTTGCCGGCGGCGCACATGGCCAGGTATTCGTAAGCGGCCATGATCAGTCCCTCTGGGTCACGCGTAGCAGTTCTTCCAGGCTGGTCTGCCCCTGCAACACCATGGCCTGGCCGTCGTCGAACAGGCTGGCGCTGTGCTGGCGCGCATGCTCCAGCAGTTGGTACTCGCCGGCGCCGGTGTGGATCAGCTGGCGCAAGGTGTCGTCGAACAGCACCAGTTCATAGATGCCCCGGCGCCCGCGATACCCCGAGTGCTGGCAGGCGCTGCAGCCCTTGGGCCGGTACAGCAGCGGCGCGGCGTCGGCGCTCAGCCCCAGGCGTTCGCAGGCGGCGGCATCGGCGCTGTGGGACTCCTTGCACTCCGGGCACAGCAGGCGCACCAGGCGCTGGGACAACACCCCCAGCAGTGAGGTGCAGAGCAGGAAGGGTTCGATGCCCATGTCCACCAGCCGGGTCACCGCGCCGATGGCGCTGTTTGTGTGCAGGGTCGAGAGCACCAGGTGTCCGGTGAGGGACGCCTGCACGGCGATTTCCGCGGTTTCGCGGTCGCGGATCTCGCCCACCATCACCACGTCCGGGTCCTGACGCAGGATGGCCCGCAAGCCCCGGGCGAAAGTCATGTCGACCTTGGCGTTGACCTGGGTCTGACCGATCCCGGTCAGGTGGTACTCCACCGGGTCCTCGATGGTCAGGATGTTGCGTTCCAGGCTGTTGAGGCTGGCCAGCCCGGCATACAGCGTGGTGGTCTTGCCGGAGCCGGTGGGGCCGGTGACCAGGAGAATACCGTGGGGTTTGTGCAGGGCGATTTCCAGGCGCTGGCGCACCGTCTCATTCATCCCCAGGTGGCTCAGGTCGAGGCGCCCGGCCTGTTTGTCCAGGAGGCGCATCACCACCCGTTCGCCATGACTGGAGGGCAGGGTCGAAACCCGCACATCCACCTCGTGGCCGGCGATGCGCAAGGCGATCCGGCCGTCCTGGGGAATACGCTTCTCGGCGATGTCCAGCTTGGCCATGACCTTGATCCGCGACACCAGCAGGGTCGCCAGCTCGCGGCGCGGGCGCAGCACTTCACGCAGCAGGCCGTCGACCCGCAGGCGCACCGACAGGTGTTCTTCGAAGGCTTCCAGGTGCACGTCGGAGGCCTTGCTCTTGACCGCCTCGCTGAGGATCGCGTTGATCAGGCGGATGATCGGCGCGTCATCCTCCTGTTCCAGCAGGTCAGTGGTCTTGGGCAGTTGCTCGGCCAGGCTGTTGAGATCGAACTCTTCGTCGAACTGCTCGCCCAGGCCGTCGGCCACCTGCTTGGCGCCGTTCTGTCCGTCGCGGTAGTGAGCGGCCAGGCGCTGGGCGAAGGCTTCGTCGTCCAGCACCTGGCTGCGCAGCAACGCGCCGTTGAAACGGCGCACTTCGGCCACCACCGACAGCGGCGTACTGGCGCGGCAATACAGCACCGCGCCGTCTGCCTGATGGTCCAGCACCACGCCGTGGCGGCGCGCGTAGGCAAAGGCCAGACGCGCGTCTTCGTGGGTGGCGATCATGGCTGGCGCTGGGCGCCGGGGGCGCGCATGTCGATCAGGCCTGCATCGCCATCGCGCTGGGCGTCGAACAGGCGGTGGGCGTCGGCAGGCAACTGGCCGCCGGTCTTGCCGTCCGGGCTGCGCAGCGAGCGCATGTTGTTGTACTTGTGCTGGCTCATCTGCTCGGTGCTGGCGGCGTTGCGCAGCAGGGTCGGACGCAGGAACACCATCAGGTTGGTCTTCTCGTTGACTTCCTTGCTGCTGCTGAACAGGCGGCCGACCCAGGGAATGTCCCCCAGCAGCGGCACCTTGCTGACCTGGACCTTGACGTTGTCCTTGATCAGCCCGCCGAGGACGATGATCTGCCCGTCGTTGGCCAGGATGGTGCTCTTGACCGAGCGCTTGTTGGTGATCACGTCGCTGGTGTTGATGCCCGGCGGCGCGGCGGCCAGCTCGGAGCTTTCCTGCTCGACATTCAGGCGCAGGAAGTTGCCTTCATTGATATGTGGCGTGACCTTGAGGGTGATCCCCACATCCTTGCGCTCCACCGTGGTGAAGGGGTTGCTGGCGCCGGCGGTGTCGGTGGTGTAGGAGCCGGTCTGGAACGGCACGTTCTGGCCGACGAGGATTTCCGCCGCCTCGTTGTCCAGGGTCAGCAGGCTCGGGGTGGACAGCAGGTTGTTGTTGGAGTCGCTGGACAGGGCGGTGATCAGCGCGCCGAAGTTGCTGCCGCCGATGCCGATGATCGCGCCATCGGGCAGGTTCGGGCGCTTTTCGTCCTGCAGGCTGTTGAGCAGGGTGCCGATGGACAGGCCGGCGCTATTGAAGTTGGCGGCGGCGGACAGCTTGCCGCGGTTGCCGGCCCATTGCACGCCGAGGGCCTGGTTGATGTCGCCGCTGACTTCGACGATCGCCGCTTCCACCAGCACCTGGGCCCGGGGCCGGTCCAGCTCGTTGATGATGCTTTCGAAGGTCGCCAGCTGGGCCGGCGAGGCCATCAGCACCAGGGCGTTCTGGCTGGTGTCGGCGCTGACCAGCACCGGGCTGTCGGGTTTCTGGCTGTCGCCGCCACGGTTGCCGGACTCCATGCGCTTGCCAATGCCGCTGAGCAGTTCTTCGAGCTTCTTCGCATCGCTGTGGTTGAGCCGGCGCACCCGCGCGGTGTCGCCGACATTGGTCGGCACATCCAGGCTCTGTGCCAGACGCTGCATCTGCTGGCGGACCGGCGCCGGGCCCACCAGGATCAGGCGGTTGCTGCGCGAGTCGCCAATGGCCTTGGCGCTGGTCATCGCACTGTTGCTGTCGGCCAGGCTGTCGGTCAGGGTCTTGGCCACTTCGGTGGCCCAGGCGTGCTTGAGCTGCACGATGCTGAACTGCCGGCCACCGGCGTTATCCAGCTCGTTGATCACCAGGCGCACCCGCTCGACGTTGTTGGCGCTGTCGGAAATCACCAGGGCATTGGAGGTGGTGGAGGGCGCCATGTAGGCGTCCGCGGCCACCAGCGGGCGCACCGCGCTGGCCACTTCGCTGGCGTTGGCATTGTTCAGTTCGATGACCTGGGTCACGAACTCTTCGCTGGCGCCGCTGGGCTCGGCGTGGGCCTTGGTCTTGGCTTCGGCCACCGGCAGGATCAGCACCCGGTCGCCCTGGTCCATGGCGACAAAACCCTGGCTGCGCAGGGCGGTGAGAAACAGCGAGTAGATGCCCTGCTGATCCATGGCGGTGCTCGATTGCACCGTGACCTTGCCGTTCAGGCGAGGGTCCAGAATCATCGTCTTGCCGGTGATCTGGCCCACTTCGTTGACCAGGTCGCGCAGCTCGGCGTCCTTCATGTTCAGGGTCCATTGCTGGGCCGCGGCGGCTTTTTCCGTGGCGTACACGGGATTGATTAGGGTGCCCAGGGTCAGCAGGGACCCGGCGATAAAGGCTCGATTCATGATGCTCCAGGGGATTGCACAGACGGTTGCAGCAGGCTCCCGCTGCCTGGCTGTGGATGGGGTTGGGCCGCGGCGGCGTCCTCTGCCTGCGGGGTCAGCAACGGCGTTGCGTGCTGGGGCAGGCTCAGGATCAGTTCCTCGCCAAAGCGTTGCACTCGCACTTGGTCGGTGCCGATCTGACGCAGGCTGCCCCCGCCCGGCAGGGGCTCGCCGATGCCATAGAAGCGGCTGCCTTCCGGCGATTCGATCAGGGCCCGGGACTGCTCCGGGTGAGCGGCCACCAGGCTGGCCAGCAGGCTCAGCGGCACCCGGGGCAGGTCGCTTGGGTGCTCTTGCAACTGGACGCCGAACAGCCGGGCGATGGCTTGCGGGTCGGGCTGGGACCGGGGGGCCGCCGGCACCACGGCGGGCGCCTGCAGGCTCGCCGGGTTCAGGCTTTGCCGGAACTGCCAGCTGCCGTACGCCAGCCACGCCAGCCAGGCCGCCAGAAACGACAAGGCGCCGACCAGCAGGCCAGCGCGAAGCGAGGGGCGAAGGGCGCTCATAAGCACAGGCGCCTCGGCAGGTTTTCACCCTGCCAGAGCAGGGTTCTTGAATAGGGGGTTGAGCTCATGGGGGGCTTGACCGCTAACAAGGAGCGTGGCGCCGTGGCGCCACGCTCGGGTGGTTGACGCTATGACTTACTTGGCGTTCCAGGCCGACTGCCAGGCGAAACCTACGCCCGGCTCGTAGGCGTTGGAGCCGCTGGTCCACTGGGTGCACCAGCCGGCGACGGCGCCAGGCTTGCACTCATAGGTCTTGCCGTCCTTGGGTTGCAGGACCACGGTGCCGGCCTTGTAGGATTTCAGGCCATTGGGGAACACGTAGTCGTACTTGGCGCCGCCTTCACCGCCGTTGCCGCCTTCGTTGCCACCTTCACCACCGCCGGCTTCGGCCTTGAGGGTGAAGCGGGCGGACTTTTGCAGCACTTCGCCTTTCTTCGAGGTGGCCACGACCACCAGGTCGTAGACCCCGGGGCTGACATTGTTCAGCGGCATGGAGAAGTGCGGGGTGTTGCCGGCCGGCGCTTGCTGGAAGGTCACGCTTTCGCCTTTGGCGTTGAATACGGTGGCCTTCACGGTGTAGTCGCCGTTCTTGGCGATGGCGTTGAAGTGCAGTTCGGTCTTGCCGTCTTTCAGGGTGTATTCGGACTGCATGCCGGTGATGGACAGCTCGCCCGGTTTGGCGGCCTGTTCCTTGTCGATCATCACGTTGACGATGTCGCTGCCTTTCTTGACCAGGATTTCGTTCCTGCCGAAGTTCGGCACCACTTCGTCCTTGTCGTTGAGCAGGCCCATCTGGTAGCCCTGCTTGGCGGCATTGACCTTCTTCGCCAGCTCGCGCGGCCAGACGTCGGCCTTGGCCAGTTCGGCGCTATCGATGTTCAGCACCACTTGCTTGGCGTGGAGCTCGCCCTGTGCGTTGAAGACGCGAGTCTTGACCTTGTCGCCGATGCTCAGGGCTTCAGGTTGTACCGCGCCCACGGTGTTCCAGTTCGACGGGATGACCGCGCCATTGTCGATGTTCAGGTCGACCACGCTGTAGAAGGTGGCGTCGGTGTCGTTGACTTTCCAGGTGGCCAGCAGCACGTGGTAACCGGAGCGATCAGACGGGATGTCCACGGTGTGATGGGTTTTGCCTTCGGACGGGGCTGGGACGGTGCCGGACGGCCATGGCTGATCCAGCAGCGGGGTCATCTCGAACGAGTCGCGGGTCAGTGGCTGGTTCGGGTTCCAGTCTTTTTTGGTGATGTAGAACTGCCAGTAGCGGGTGGCGTGACCGGCTTTGTAGTGCCAGGTGAAGTTCTGCGGGCCCGGCTTGATGGTGGTCTTGGCCCAGCGGGTAGCACTCTGCTCGTTGATCGGGGAGAAACGCACCAGGCCGCCGGCGGCGATGGTGCCGTTAGCCGGGCCGCATACCTTGAAGTCGCCGGTGCAGGCCTGGGCGTTGCTTGGAAAGTGCTCGAGATCGTTACGGCCGGGCACGCCGATGTACTCGGTGCTTTGTGGCTCGTACATCACTGGACCGCAGTTGACGTTCAGTCTGCCGCCATCGGAACTGCACATGAAGGCGCGGGACTTGGGGCTTTCGATGTAACCGTGGGCCGAGGCTTGCTGGGCGGCCAGTCCCGCCGTCGCCATGGCGATGACGATCGGCAGTTTGAGGAAGGAGCGAGTCCGGTTGGAGTTGATCATGCTGTATGCCTTGAGCAATTGAAAAATGAGTGTTGAAGCGCTGCGAGGAGCCGGTGATGGGGGAATGGGACACCTTGGAGGTCCGCTGTTCCGGCAGCCTTGCCAGCGAGCACAGGCTACGTGCTGCTTCCGGGTGTTCCCATGGGACGAGTACGAGAGTCAAAGGGCTCTAGAACAAGCTTTTGCTGGACTCTTGGCGGATCGGTGCGACCCGTCTGACGGGCCTTTGCAGGCGTGCAAAAGCGCGCCGGCCGGATAAAAAAATGAGCGTGACGCTTGCGCGTCACGCCCCAAGGAGCAACTGGGGAGTTGCCGGGTTACTTGAGGATCCAGGCCATCTGCCAGTGAGAGCCGGTGCCGGGTTCGTACTGGGTCACGCCGGCCTTCCACTGCACGCAGTAGCCGCTGTACGGGAACGGCTTGCACTGGTAGGTCTTGCCGTTCTTGGGCTGCAGCACCAGGGTGCCGGCCTTGTAGGATTTCAGGCCTTCAGGGAACACGTGGTCGTACTTGGCCGGCGTCTCGGGAGTGGTGCCGCCCTCGTTGCCACCGCCGCCCGGGGTTTCCTCAACCTCTGGCTCGGCCTTGAGCTTGAAGCTGATGGTCTCTTGCAGCAGCTCGCCTTTCTTCGACTTGGCCACCACCACCAGATCGTACTGGCCCGCTGTCACGCCTTTGAGCGCGAGGCTGAAGTGCGGCGTATTGTTGCCACTGTCGGCTTGCTGGTGAGCAACGGTTTCGCCCTTGGCATTGACCACGCTGGCGGTGATGGTGAAGTCGCCGTTCAGAGCGATGGCGTTGAAGTGCAGGTCGACCTTGCCGTCCTTCAGGCTGTACTCGGACTGCATGCCGGAGACCTTGAGTTCAGCTGGCTTGGCGGCTTGTTCCTTGGCGATCAGCACGCTGTTGATATCGCTGTTCTTGTTGACAAAGATGCTGTTCTTGCCGAACTGCGGCACCACCTGGTCCTTGTCGTTGAGTTCGCCGATCTGGTAGCCGAGCTTGGCCTGGTTGACCTTTTCCGCCAGCGCCTTGGGCCAGTTGCTTTCCTTGGCCAGTTCCGCGCTGTCGATGTTCAGGGTGACCTGCTTGGCCGACAGTTCGCCCTGGTCGTTGAACACCCTGGTCATGACCTTGTCGCCGATGCTCAGGGCCTCGGGTTGAACGGCACCGATGTTCTTCCAGCTCGACGGCGCGACTTCGCTGTTCTCGATGTTCACGTCCACCACCTGATAGAAGGTGTTGGTGTTGTCGCTCACCATCCAGGTGGCCAGGACGATGTGGTAGCCGCTGCGGTCGGCCGGAATGTTGACCTTGTGGCTGGTGAGGCCGCCGGTCTTGGTCGGCAGGGTGTTGTTCCAGTTGTCGGTCAGCAGCGGCGCCGCTTCGAACGAATCACGGGTCAGTGGCTGGTTGGGGTTCCAGTCTTTCTTGGTGATGTAGAACTGCCAGTTGCGGGTGGCGTGTACCGCGGTGTAGCGCCAGTCGAAGGTGTTCAGCCCGGGCTTGATGCTCATCTTGGTCCAGCGGCTGGCGGTCTGTTCGTTGAGTTTGGCGAAATGGCGCAGGCCACCGGCGGCAATGGTGCCGTTGGCTGGGCCGCAGCGGGTGAACTCACCGTGGCAGGCTTGGGCGGTGCTGGGGAAACCGTCGCGGCTGGCGTTGGCCAGGTATTCGACGCTCTGTGGCTCGTAGGCTACCGGGCCGCAGTTGGTGTTCAGGTTGCCGCCCTTGGCGCTACACATGTACGAGCGGGACTTGGGGTTTTCGATATAGCCGTGCGCGGCCGCTTGTTGTGCGCTGAGCGCGGCCATGCTGATGGCCATTGCCAGAGGAAGTTTGAGGAATGAACGGGCTTTGTGCAGCGTGATCATCGCTTAATCCTTGGTTGTGCGTTATTGGGGTCAACAGGCATCGATTGACAGTGCGGTTACTCGCAGTGAGCTAGGCGGGGGATGGTCAGTGCTCGATGGCCGTGGCCAGAGTAAGAGGCCGTCTTCGGCGCTTGAATGGGACCAGTACGAGAGTGTGCGGGCAGGACTGGGGCTACAGAGGGAGCAGAAAAACGTGGCGCCGGGGCGCCACGTTCAAGGGGTTGGCAATCAGTGTTTACTGGCGCGTCCAGCCCCATTCCCAGGCACTGCCGACGCCCGGCTCGAACACGTTCATGTTGCTCGTCCACTGCTTGCAGTAGCTGCTGGAAGGCAGCGGCTTGCATTCATAGACCTGGCCGTCCTTGGGTTGCAGAACCAGCGTTCCGGCCTGGTAGGACTGCAGTCCCTGAGGGAAGACGTAGTCGTACTGGGCGCTGACGTCGGCCGGATTTTCCGGCTTCTGCTCGACGACCTCGGGCGTGACCTTGAAGCTGGCGGTCTTCTGCAACAGGCGGCCTTTCTTGGAGCTGGCCACAATGACCAGGTCGTATTGGCCGGGCTGGATGTCCTTCAGCGTGGTGGCGAAGTGGGGGGCGAGGTTGCCGACATCGCCGTATGCCTGCTGGATACGCTTGCCTGCTGCGTCATAGATTTCCAGGGACACGAAGTAACTGTCGTTCGGGTCGGTGTGTTCGAGCACGGCATTGAGGTGCAGCTCGACCTGGCCGTTCTTGATCGGGTACTCCTTATGCAGGCTCAGAACGCTCAGTTCAGTGGTGCGCTCGGCAAGGGTGCGGTCCACCAGGACGCTGGTGATGCCGCTGTCTTTCTTGGCGAAGATGGTGTTCTTGCCCAGTACCGCAACCACCTGGTCCTTGGCGTTCAGATCACCCATCTGGTAGCCGAGGTTGGCGGCGTTGACCTTCTTCGCCAGTTCCCGGGTCCAGGTGTTCTTGTCCGCCATGGCGGCCGAGGTAATGTCCAGGGTCACCTGTTTGGCCAGTTGTTCGCCTTGCGCGGTAAAGACCCGGGTCCTGACCTTGTCGCCGACTCCCAGTGCCTCGGGCTGCACCGAACCGATATCGGTCCAGATCGACTTCGCGACTTCGGCCTCGGGCTTGGCAGGCGCGCCGGCGTTATCGATGTTCAGGTCCACCACTTGATAGAAGGTGTTGCTGTTGTCAGCCACCATCCAGGTAGCCAGGACGATGTGATAGCCGCTGCGATCAGCCGGGATGTTCACCTTGTGGCTGGTTTTACCCCCGGCCTTGGCCGGCATGGTGTTGTTCCAGGTATCGGTGAGCAACGGCGTTGACTCGAACGAGTCGCGAGTCAATGGCTGGTTGGGGTTCCAGTTCTTCTTGGTGATGTAGAACTGCCAGTTGCGCGTGGCGTGTGCCGCGGTGTAGCGCCAGTCGAAGGTGTTCAGCCCAGGCTTGACGGTGACTTTTTTCCAGCGCGTGGAGGTTTGTTCGTTGAGCTTGGCAAAGGCGGCCAGTCCACCCGCGGCGATGGTGCCGTTGGCTGGGCCGCATTGGGTAAAGGCGCCGTGGCAGGACTGCCCGGCGCGTGGGAAGTCCGCGCGGCTGCCGCCTGTCAGGTACTCGATGCTCTGCGGTTCATACGTTGCGCTGCCGCAGTCCTTGTTCAGGTTGCCACCGGCATTGCTGCACAGGAAGGCCCGGGATTTCGGGCTTTCGATGTAGCCGTGTGCACCTGCCTGTTGCGAAGCCAGAGCCGCCATGCCCATGGCGATGACCAGAGGCAGTTTAAGGTGGGTGCGAGCTCTTTGTGAGGTAACCATCTGGTATTGATCCTTACCTTGAAATAGTGAGTGTCACTGGGTAGTCAAAAAGGGGAGAGGTTGCTGTGCTGCCGCCTGGCCTGAACACGAGTGTCAGTTCCCATTGCGTTGGCGGCCGCTACAGCCGGTCAAGAGCAGGTGGCGCTTGCGCGCCACGCTCAAGGCTTTGAAGCACCGGGTTTAACGGCGTATCCAGCCCCATTCCCAGGAGCTGCCGACACCTGGTTCGAACACGTTCATGCCGGTCGTGAACTGCTTGCAGTAGCTGCTGAACGGCAGCGGCTTGCATTCATAGACCTGGCCGTCCTTGGGTTGCAGAACCAGCGTTCCGGCCTTGTAGGACTGCAGTCCCTGAGGGAAGACGTAGTCATACTGGGCGCTGACATCCTCCGGATTTTCCGGCTTCTGCTCGACGACCTCAGGCGTGACCTTGAAGCTGGCGGTCTTCTGCAACAGGTGGCCTTTCTTGGAGCTGGACACGATGACCAGGTCGTATTGGCCGGGGTTGATGTCTTTGAGCGTCGTCGAGAACTGCGGGTTGAGGCTGCCGACATCGCCGTATGCCACCTGGACGCGCTTGCCTGCTGCGTCATAGATCTCCATGGACAGGAAGTAGCTGTCGCTTGGGTCCGTGGCCTCAAGGCTGGCCTTCACTTGCAGCTCGACCTGGCCATCCTTGATCGGGTACTGCGCTTGCAGTCCGGCGATTTTCAGTTCGGTTGGGCTGACGGCCAGGGTCCTGTCGATCAGCACGCTGGTGATGCCGCTGTCTTTCTTGGCGAAGATGGTGTTCTTGCCCAGTACGGCAACCACTTGGTCCTTGGCGTTCAGATCACCCATCTGGTAGCCGAGGTTGGCGGCGTTGACCTTCTTCGCCAGTTCCCGGGTCCAGGTGTTCTTGTCCGCCATGGCGGCCGAGGTAATGTCCAGGGTCACCTGTTTGGCCAGTTGTTCGCCTTGCGCGGTAAAGACCCGGGTCCTGACCTTGTCGCCGACTCCCAGTGCTTCGGGCTGCACCGAACCGATATCGGTCCAGGCCGACTCCGCGACGGGGTCCGGCTGGCTAGCCGCCCCCGGGTTGTCGATGTTCAGGTCCACCACCTGGTAGAAGGAGTTGCGGTTGTCATCGACTTTCCAGACAGCGAGCAATACGTGATAGCCGCTACGGTCGGCAGGGATATTCACGGTGTGTCGGGTTTTTGCGTTCGGCATGCGACCGCCCCACGGTTCGTCGAGAAGAGGTGTCATCTCGAAGGAGTCGCGGGTCAGCGGCTGGTTCGGGTTCCAGTCCTTTTTGGTGATGTAGAACTGGTAATTGCGGGTCTTGTGATAGGCGGTGTAGTGCCAAGTGAAGGTGTTCGGGCCGGGTTTGATGGTGTTCTTCTTCCAGCGACTGGTGGTTTGCTCGTCCAGTTTGCCGAAGCTGCCCAGGCCGGCAGACGCGATTCGGCCGTTGGCCGGACCGCAGGTGCGGAAGTCGCCATCACAGGCTTGTGCGTTGCTCGGGTAGCTGGTGTGGCCGTACCCAGTGGAGGCGAAGTACTCGATGCCCTGAGGCACGTAGGTGGCAACGCCGCAACCTGTGTTTTGGCCTTTGTTGCACAGGAACACGCGCGATGCCGGACTCTCAATGTAGCCGTGAGCAGCGGCTTGCTGAGCCGTGATCGAGGCCAGGCCGATGGCTAGAGCCAGGGGCAGCTTGAGAAAGGTACGCGCACGCTGTAGCGAGATCATCTCTTGATCCTTAGTTGGTTTTTTAATGGATTCAACAGGCAATCAAGTGAGGGGGGAGCCACTTTCGGTCGTACTGGCGCCTCTGTCTGGCACCCCCCTCTCCGAAAGCAACGGGCAGGATAGGGTGCGCTGTATCAGGGCTATATGGGACGGGTACTAGATTGCGTTTGGAGCGCCTCGGGCGGTGTATCGGTGGGCTGTGGCGGCGGCTCGCGCAGGCTGGCGAGCTGCTGCCTGGCTTGTTGGTAAACCTGCTCCATAGCGCTGAGCAGCGCTTGCTGGCAGTTGCGCACGGACGGCAGATGGGTCACGTCGACCTTTCTCAGGGCCTCGCAGGTTCTGGCCATTTCCTGGGCGTTGATCAGGCAGGCCACGCCGCTCAGGCGATGGGTCAGGTCGTTGATCAGATGCGGGGTATTGGCCAGGACGCAGGTGCGCAGTTCGGCGATTTCCTGCTGCAGGTTCTTGGTCAGTTCGTTGAGGATGCGCCGATGCAGGGTCGGACTGTTTTCCCCCAGGTCCCTGAGGTGGTCGATGTCGAAGGCGCGCACCCGCTCTTCGCCGGCACCGCTGTGACTGCCCAGGACTTCCTGCAGCCGGGCCAGGGTCACCGGCTTGATCATCAGATCGTTCATCCCGGCGTTGGAGCATTGGGTCGCTTCGTTGCTCAGGGCGCTGGCGGTATAGCCGACGATCAGCCGCGGCTTGGCCCCGCTCTGTTGTTCGGCCTCACGCACCGCACGGGCCAGGCTGTAGCCGTCCATGCCCGGCATGTTGCAGTCGCTGATCAACACGTCGTAGTGGCGGTGGCGCAGCAGCTGCAGGGCTTCTTCGCCACTGCTGACGTGTTCGGCCACGTGACCGATGCGCTCCAGCTGCAGGGTCAGCACCAGGCCGTTGGTGGAGACGTCGTCCACCACCAGCACCCGCAAGGCTTTGCCGGTGATCGGCGGCACTTCCGGCTTTTCCGCCACTTCCGCGTTTGCCGTCTGCCAGCTCACCGGCAGTTCGACGTGGATGCAGCAGCCTTGTCCGGGTTCGCTTTCCAGCCAGATGCGGCCGCCCATCAGTTGCACCAGCTGGTGGCAGATGCTCAGGCCCAGGCCCGAGCCGCCGTACAGGTGGGCGGTGCGCGCGGTGGCCTGGCGATAGGGCTCGAAAATCCCCGCCTGGTTGGCCAGGGGAATGCCGATGCCGGTATCGCGCACGCTCAGGGTCAGCAGGCTGTTGCTGTCCTGCACATGGGTTTCGCGCAGGGTGACCTGGATGTGGCCGCGGTCGGTGAACTTCAAGGCATTGCTCAAGAGGTTGTGCAGGATCTGCTGCAGGCGTAGCGAGTCGACCCAGTACAGCCGGTTGGGGCTGGCCTGATAGTCGAAGTTCAGTTGCAGGCGTTTCTCCCGGGCTTGCACGGCAAACAGTCCCAGGCCGTTGGCGAGCAGGGGTTCCAGGGCGGTGGGGTGGGGTGCCAGTTGCATCAGGCCACTCTCTATTTTGTCCAGATCCAGGATGTTGCCGATCAGGTCGATCATCGAGGTCGCCGATTGCTGGGCCACCCGCAGGTTGTGCGACGGCGCCTGGCTGGCGCTGGTTTCCAGTTCCAGCAGACCGACCAGGGCATTGAGCGGGGTGCGCAGTTCGTGGCTCATGGAGGCGAGGAACTCGCTCTTGGCGGCACTGGCTTTTTGCGCAACCTGCTTGGCTTCGCGCAATTTGAGTTCCAGGTTCTTGCGCTCGGAGATGTCCAGCCAGCCCCCCAGCAGCCCCTGCAGGACCCCGCGGGCGTTGTAGAACGGCACCAGCCACTGATAGAGGCAGTACTGCTGCTCCTTGATCCACAGGCTGGTGTCGAGAAAGCGTGGCCGGTGATTGGCCAGCAGCAGTTGATGCTCCTCTTGCAGCACCTCGGCGAAGTCGCGCGGCATGTTCGGCTGCTCGGTAGGCAGGCAGCCCTCGACCTGCTCCTGGGAGGTGGCGAAGAACTCCTCATAGGCGCGGTTGCAGGTGCTCAACCGGCCATTCAGGTCGCAGACATACAGCGGCGTCGGCAGGCCGTTGAGCAGGGAGAACTGGAAGGCCAGCTTGTCCTGCAGGCGGGTCTGCACGCAGATGGTTTCCCGCACCTGGATCTTCAGGCGCCAGTTCCAGATCAGCGACAGCACGAAGATGATCAGGATCACCACGCCCACATGCCAGGCCTGCTCGGCGACCCAGCTCCAGAGCGCGGCGCTGGAATGTTGTTCGGCAATCAGTTGGATGTCGCTTTGCGGGTTCCTGGCCATGGAGTCCAGCAGCTTGTCGAGCACGCTCAGCAACTCCCTGGCACCTGGGGCCGCGGCAAAGCGGTGGGGCGTGGGCAGGGCGTCGAAGGCCAGGCCGAACTGCAGTCCTGAACCGGACAGCGCCTCGGTGCCCACCGGGGTGTCCAGGGTGGCGTCGACCTGACGTTGCAGCACCAGGTTCAGGGCCTGGCGATGATCCTCGGTGAGCACCAGATGGATGTCCGGGTAGCGCTGTTTCAGGTGTTCGAGCAGCGGGTGATTGCGCGGTAGCGCCAGGTGTCGCCCGAGCATCGCGTCCAGGGAACTGGGAGAACTGTCGCCATGACGCACCACAAAGGCCCAGTTGCGAGTGCCGTAGCTCTGGCTCAGGCCGATGCCCCTGGCATTGCCGGGCAGGCCCAGGTCGCGGGTGGTCAGATCGGCGTTGCCGGCGGCCAGTTGTTCCAGGTCATCGGTCCTGGAGCGACTGGGCTGAATGTTGAGCTGCAGGCGGAACGAGTCGGCCAGGGTGCGCAGGATATCGATGCTCAGTCCGGCCCACTGGCCCTCGGCATTGCGGTAGATGTAGGGCGGCGCTTCCTCCGCCAGCAGATTGATCTGCCGGTGCGCGGTGAGCCAGTTCAGTTCGCTGGGGGTCAGGGAAAACGACTCGGTCGGCGCGAAGGGAAAGGGCTCCTGGCTCGACTGGTTCTGGATCCGCCGCTTGTGCTCCTCGGGAATGGCGTTGAGCACGTAGTCGATCAGCGCTCGCAGGGTGGCATCCTCGCGCCGCACGGCAAAGGCGAAGCCGGCGTCGGGCAACTGTGGATAGAACTTGCTGTGCAGCCGCAGGTCGGGGCGGGCCTGCATGTACAGGGTGGTGCGGAAACGGTCGCTGATAAAGGCGTCGGCCTGTTTGCCGGCCAGTTGCTCAAGGGCCAGGGCGGTGGTGTGCACGCCGCTGACGTCGGCCCGTGGATAGGTCTTGCGGACGATCTTGAGGTCCAAGTAGTTGTCCAGCACCAGCACCCGCTTGTCTTCCAGGTCCGGTGGCAGGCTCTGGTCGTTGATGCGCCCGACGATGATCGGCTGGTTGTTCAGGTACGGACGACTGAGGGACAGGCCGGGGGTCTGTGCTTCAAGCGCAGTGGCCCGGGGCAGCAGGTCGATACGGTGTTCGAGCAGGGCGCGGATCGCGTCCTGGGGCGAGGCCAGCTCGACGAACTCGAAGCGCAGGCCCAGCTGCTTGCCGATGAGCTTGAGGTATTCGTCGGAGATCACCTTGAGCACCTGGTTGCCGGCGCTTTCCAGGGGCCGCTCGGGGGGCACGATGGTCGCTACCCGCAGCACCTTGTGGGGCAGGGTGCTGCGCATGTCCAGCAGCCGGGCCAATGACGGATTACCCGGCTCTTGCGACTCGGCGCAGTGGGCGGGCAGGCTGAAAAACAGGCTGACCAGGACCATGAAGCTGAACAGCAGGCAGACACGGATCAGCCTCCAGAACTGGGGGGGGCGGGAAATCAGGGGCATAGGGGGGAAGCTCCGGAGTTTTGAGGACCGCTCAGCTCAGGCCGTGTTCCTGGATGTACAGGAACAGGCTGGCCGAGGTGTCCAGGCCAAGCTTGCGCATGGCGCTGCTCTTTTGCGTGCTGATGGTCTGTTTGCTGCGGCACAGGTGCTGGGCGATGGCGCCGATGCTCATGCCGGTGCCGTACAGACGCAGCACCTCGATCTCTCTGGCCGACAACTGCTCGGGCTGCAGCAGCGGCTTGCCATGCAAGGCGGTGCTGGTGTCCAGCAGATGCTGGATCGACGGCGACACGAAAGGTGCCCGCGAGTGGGCGGCAATCGCCTTGGGCAGGTCGTTGAGCAAGCCGCGCTTGCTCACCAGGCCCTGGATTCCGAGTTTGAGCAGGCTGCTGATCAGCGCCGGGTTGTCGAGCATGGTGATCACCACGATGGCCAGCTCCGGGTAGCGTGAGCGCAGGCGTCTGATCAGACGAATCCCATCCACCTGATCGCCACCGGGCATCATCAGGTCGGTCAGCAGCAGGTCGCAGGGCTGGCGCTGCAGGTTTTCCAACAAGGCTTCCACGCTGTGGGCCTGGGCAACGATTTCCAGTTCGGCGCGGTTTTCCAGCAGGGTATGAATCCCAATCAGGGTCAAGGGATGGTCATCGGCTATCTGCACGCGGATCGGCATGGGTTCTTGTACTCGGCTTTTCGACAGGCATGAGCCCACAACAATGCGCAGCTTCCGCAAAGGAGCAGGCATTTTGCTAGTGGGGTCGTCAGAGGATTCGCAGGGTATCACTGAAATTGACGCCAAAAAGACGTCTGGGGGATTTTAAGAATCGTCTTATGCCTAAGGGGAAACTTTCTGAAAAGAGCTCGAGAAGTCAGCTGGTTTTTTGTAAGAAACGCCTCTGGAACGGCCTTTTCACCCCACAGTTGCAGGCCGTTTTCAGGGGCTTTTTCGACGGTGAAAAAGCCCCTTTCACGGGGTCAATTCATGGGCGGCAACCGCCGCTTGATCGGCGATTTCTTGATGATCGCGGTGTTGGTTTCGGCGAAATGGTTGAGGCGGTCCAGCAGGCTGTCCAGCTGTTCCATGGAGCGCACTTGAAGGCGGGCGATAAAGCAGTCGTCACCGGTGACCTTGTCGCATTCGGTGAACTCGGCAATCGCCAGGATCTGCCGTTCCACTTCCTGCAGTTTGCCCGGCAAGGGGCGAATGCGGACGATGGCCTGCAACTGGTAGCCCAGAAGTTTTGCATCGATCTCCAGGGTATAAGCGCTGATCACGCCGCGTTCTTCCAATCTTTTCAAACGTTCGGCGACGCTGGGGGCGGACAGCCCACTGATCTGCGCCAGGGCCTTGAGGGAGCGGCGGGAGTCCTGCATCAGGGCACTGATCAGTGCCTGGTCGATGGCATCAAGCATGGTGATCTCGTTAGGTAGGATGGCTGTTTTGCCTTGATAAAAAAGGTCTTGATTGAGTCTAGCCTAGGTTTTGAACTGGCGATGGGCAGGTTGCGCTGGGCATAATTTGGCCACTGTTAGAGGAGATTGATGATGGATGCACTGACACGCCGCGGATCGCTGGAAATGACCGCCGCCATGCTGATTTCCGGAACCATCGGCTGGTTCGTCCTGGTGTCCGGGCAGCCGGTGCTGGACGTGGTGTTCTGGCGTTGCCTGTTCGGCGCCGGGACTTTGCTACTTATTTGTGGCTCTTTCGGTTTTCTTCGTAAGAACATTCTGACCAAGCGCGCGCTGATCCTGGCGGTGCTCAGCGGCGTGGCCATTGTCGGTAACTGGGTGCTGTTGTTCGGCTCCTATTCCCGAGCCTCGATCGCCATCGGCACCGCGGTGTACAACGTCCAGCCTTTTATCCTGGTGGCCCTGGGGGCGCTGTTCCTGGGGGAGAAGATCACCTCGCAGAAGCTGTTCTGGCTGTGCCTGTCCTTTGCCGGGATGCTGGCCATCGTCAGCGCCCACGGCACCCAGGGCGAAACCGGCAACGACTACCTGCTGGGCATCGCCCTGGCCCTGGGCGCGGCATTGCTCTATGCCTTCGCCGCGTTGCTGATCAAGCGCCTGAGCGGTACGCCGCCGCACCTGATCGCGCTGATCCAGGTCTGCACCGGGGTCCTGCTGCTGGCGCCCTGGGCCAACCTCGCCGAGCCACCCCAGCAGGCCACGGCCTGGGCCAGCCTGCTGACCCTGGGCATCGTGCATACCGGGGTGATGTATGTGCTGTTGTACGGGGCGATCCAGAAGCTGCCGACTGCGCTGACCGGCGCCTTGTCCTTCATCTATCCGATCGCGGCGATCTTCGTCGACTGGCTGGCCTTCGGGCATCGCCTGGGACTGCTGCAATGGGTGGGCGTCGGCGCGATTCTGCTGGCCGCCGCCGGCATGCAGCAGGGCTGGACCCTGAAGCGTCGGCGCAGCGTTTTGCAATGAGCGCGGGGGGGGGCGCTGGGCGGGGACCTGCAAAGGGTTTCACGCCAGCCTTCCAGCGGCAGCAAGCGCCCTCGCCACGGCCACAATCTGCTATTTTCCTGTCGGTGATTTTTCCGACCGCAGCCTGTGGAAACCATAATGACCCAGCCTTACTCCCTGGCCGAGCGCAAGCCTGAGCCGCAAGCCATCTGCAACCCCATCACCCGTAGCGCCATCTTTATCGTCGCCACCCTGGCCCCCGGCGCCAGCGCGGCGAAAACCGTGCGTGAGTGGTGCGCCGATGTCGCCGCCCTGACCCGTTCGGTGGGCAAGCGCGTGCCGGGGGGCAATCTGTCCTGTGTCTGCGGTTTTGGCTCCAGTGCCTGGGACCGGCTGTTCGGCGGCCCGCGTCCGGCTGCGTTGCACGACTTTCGTGAAGTGGGCGTGGAAGGGCGCCGCGCGCCATCCACCCCGGGCGACCTGCTGCTGCACATCCGTGCCGAGCAGATGGACCTGTGCTTCGAACTGGCCACGCAACTGCTCAAGCCCCTGGGGGATGCGGTCAAGGTGGTGGACGAGGTCCAGGGCTTTCGTTATTTCGACATGCGCAGCATGGTCGGCTTCGTCGACGGCACCGAGAACCCGGAAGGTCGCGAGGCGGTGGATTTCACCCTGATCGGCGACGAAGACCCGTCGTTCTGCAACGGCAGCTACGTGCTGGTGCAGAAGTACCTGCACAACATGGCGGCCTGGAACGAGCTGACGGTGGAGGCTCAGGAACGCATCATCGGCCGCACCAAGCTGTCGGATATCGAGCTGGATGATTCAGTCAAACCCAGCTGTTCCCACAGCTCCCTGACCACCCTGGAAGAGAACGGCGAGGAGGTGAAGATCCTGCGCGACAACATGCCCTTTGGCCGTCCGGGCGCCGGGGAGTTCGGCACCTACTTCATCGGCTACGCCCGTTCGCCACGGCCGGTGGAGCAGATGCTGGAGAACATGTTCGTCGGTCGCCCGGCGGGCAACTACGACCGCCTGCTGGATTTCAGTACGGCGGTCACCGGCGGGCTGTTCTTCGTGCCATCTGCCGATCTGCTGGAAGACCTGGCCGAGCGCGCTGCCGCCGGCCCGTAAACGGCAAAACCCCGGCCCGCTGCTGCGGGCCGGGGTTCCAGGCGTTATACCCATCTTCAGTGGCTGTGCATTCCGGCGGCCTGCATCAGCAACCGCAACAGGCCGGCCACCAGTCCCAGACCGATCACACTGGCCAGCCAGATGCCGAGCATCCACAGCAGGCGCTGCCAGCCGGGTGCTGCTTGGGTCGTGACCTTATCCATGAGCCAGCTCCAGCATCAGTGCGCCGCTGCAGGCGAGCATCAGCAGCGCGCCGATGAACAGCAGGCTCAGGTGCGCCACTTGCCGGTGCCAGGGCTGGGGGGCCAGGGTCTGCGCTCGATCAATGGTAGCCATCGCCAATCCTCACTTTGCCGCGGAACACGTAGTAGCTCCAGCAGGTGTACATCAGGATGATCGGCAGGATGAACAGGGTGCCGATCAGGATGAACAGCTGGCTGGTCAGAGGCGATGCCGCGTCCCACAGGCTGATGGACGGCGGCACGATGTTCGGCCAGATACTGAATGCCAGGCCGATGTAGCCGAGGAACACCAGCACCAGGGTGAACACGAACGGCCAGTGGGAATGATGCTGGCGCAAAGTGCCCAGCAGCCCGCACAACGCCAGCAGACCCAGCACCAGCAGCACACCGAAGATCACGATATGGGCATGGCTGAACCAGCGGGTGGCAATCTCCGGGTGCAGCAGCGGGGTCCAGACGCACAACACCGCCACCACCGCCATCAGCGCGAACGCCAGGGGCCGGGTGTAGTGGCGCATGCGCGCTTCGAGCATGCCCTCGGTCTTGACCAGCAGCCAGGTGCTGCCCAGCAGCGCGTAGGCCACGATCAGCCCCAGGCCGCAGAACAGCGGGAACGGCGCCAGCCAGTCCAGGGAACCGCCGGCGAACTGGCGGTTGACCACCGGGATGCCGGAAATGTAAGTGCCGATCACGATGCCCTGGCACAGGGTCGCCAGCAGCGAGCCGCCGATAAAGGCCCAGTCCCAGATGTGGCGCTGCTGCGGGCTGGCCTTGAAGCGGAACTCGAAGGCCACGCCGCGGAAGATCAGCCCCGCCAGCATGAAGATCAGCGGCAGGTACAGGGCTTCGAGAATCACCGAGTAGGCCAGGGGAAAGGCCCCGTACAGCGCTGCGCCGCCGAGGATCAGCCAGGTCTCGTTACCGTCCCAGACCGGGGCCACGGTGTTCATCATCACGTCCCGTTCCCGGGCATCGGGGATCAGCGGGAAGAGAATCCCCAGCCCCAGGTCGAAGCCGTCCATGATCACGTACATCATCACCCCGAAGGCAATGATCACGCCCCAGATCAACGACAGGTCTATGCCTTGAATCGTCATGTTGATATCCCTTGTTTCAGTGGTGGTGGTCGCTGGACGCAAAGGTCTCGGCGATGGCGGACAGAGGACGGCGCGGCGTTGGCTCCTGGCCGACAGGGTGGGTCGGCGGGTGCTCGTGGTGGGGCTGCGGGCCCTTGCGCACCAGCTTCATCATGTAGCCGATGCCCACCGCGAACACCGAGAAGTAGATCACCACGAACAGCGCCAGGGAGATGCTCAGTTGGGTCACGCTGTGGTTGGAAGCGGCGTCGCTGGTGCGCAGCAGGCCGTACACCACCCAGGGCTGGCGCCCGACTTCGGTGGTGATCCAGCCCGCCAGCATGGCGATCAGGCCGGTGGGGCCCATCCACAGCACCAGGCGCAGGAACAGGCGGTTGCGATACAGCGCGCCGTTACGCCGCAACAGCAGGCCCAGCACCCCGGTGAGGATCATCAACATGCCCAGCCCGGCCATGATGCGGAAACTGAAAAACACGATGGCCGAGTTGGGACGGTCTTCCTTGGGGAAGCTCTTGAGCGCAGGGATCTGCTTGTCCAGGCTGTGGGTCAGGATCAGGCTGCCCAGGTAGGGCACTTCCACGGCGTAGTCGGTTTTTTCGCCGTCCATGTTGGGAATGCCGAACAGCACCAGGGGCGAGGGTTCGCTGCCGTGGTTTTCCCAGTGGCCTTCGATAGCGGCGATTTTTGCCGGTTGATGTTCCAGGGTGTTGAGGCCGTGGGCGTCACCGACCACCGCCTGGATCGGCGCCACGATCAGCGCCATCCACAGCGCCATGGACAACATCTTGCGCACTGGCGGCGTGTTGTTGCCCCGCAGCAGGTGCCAGGCGGCGCTTGATCCGACGAAGAACGCCGTGGCGACGAACGCGGCAATCGCCATGTGCGCCAGGCGGAAGGGGAACGACGGGTTGAAGACGATTGCCAGCCAGTCCATGGGCATGATCCGCCCATCGACGATGGAGAAGCCCTGGGGCGTCTGCATCCAGCTGTTGGAGGCGAGAATCCAGAAGGTCGAGATCAGGGTGCCGATGGCCACCATCACCGTGGCGAAGAAGTGCAGCCCGCGGCCGACCCGGTTCCAGCCGAACAGCATGACCCCGAGAAAGCCCGCTTCAAGGAAGAACGCGGTCAGCACCTCATAGGTCAGCAGCGGCCCGGTGATGCTCCCGGCAAAGTCCGAAAAGCGGCTCCAGTTGGTGCCGAACTCATAAGCCATGACCAGCCCGGAGACCACGCCCATGCCGAAGTTGACGGCAAAGATCTTCGACCAGAAGTGATACAGGTCCTTGTAAGTGCTGTTGTGGGTCTTGAGCCACAGCCCTTCGAGCACCGCCATGAAACTGGCCAGGCCGATGGTGATGGCGGGAAAGATGATGTGGAACGAGACCGTGAACGCGAACTGGATGCGTGCAAGGTCGAGCGCCTGTAGATGAATCATGACGATACCCTCGTAATGGCTTGATGCCCGAGCAGGCACTGCGCGGCCGTCGCGAACCCGTGGGCTCGCGGCGGGGGCAGGGGCACTGCACAGGTAAAGGCTGGGGTGGCGATAGCACCGCCCCAGGCTGGATCACACGCCAACGGACTGGATCAGGTTGCTGGCCGCAGCCGGCTCCAGGCGGATGGCGATGAACTTGGAGGTCGGCGTGTAGGTGCGGTCGCCATAGCTTTCCAGGGGCACCAGGGGGTTGGTCTCCGGGTAGTAGGCGGCAGACTGGCCGGCGGGAATGTCATAGGCAATCAGGGTGAAACCGCTGACCCGACGCTCCCGGCCGTCGTCCCACAGCGAGACGATGTCGACCTTCTGCCCCGGCTCGAAGCCCAGCTGGCGAATGTCCTGCTCGTTGGCGAACAGCACCTCGCGCATGCCGTAGACCCCGCGATAGCGGTCGTCCAGGCCATACAGGGTGGTGTTGTACTGGTCGTGGGAACGCATGGTCTGCAGGATCAGGTCCGGCTTGACCTTGAGCTTGCGCACCCCGGCGCTGACCAGGTGCTCCGGCAGCACGCTGGGAATGAAGCGCGCCTTGCCGGTGGCGGTGTTCCAGCGCCGCTGGGTGGCGTCGTTGCCCAGGTGGAAACCGCCGGGGTGCAGCAGCTTGAGATTGAAGTCCTCGAACCCCGGGATGGTGTCGGCGATCAGGTCGCGGATGCGTCCGTAGTCTTCGATGGTCCACAGCCAGTCGATGGGGTGCTGGCCCAGGGTGGCGTTGGCGATGCCGGCGATGATTGCCGGTTCCGAGCGCAGGTGCGGCGACTTGGGTTTCAGTTGGCCATGGGAGATGTGCACCATGCTGAAGGTGTCTTCCACGGTGATGCCTTGGGGGCCATTGGCCTGGATATCGATATCGGTACGGCCCAGGCACGGCAGGATCAGCGCCTCGCGACCGGTCACCAGATGGCTGCGGTTGAGCTTGGTGGCAATGTGCACAGTGAGCTCGCAGTTGCGCAGGGCGGCGTGGGTGCGCGGGGTGTCCGGGGTGGCCTGGGCGAAGTTGCCCCCCAGGCCGATGAACACCTTGGCCCGGCCCTGTTCCATGGCCGAGATCGCCATCACTGTGTTGTGCCCGTGCTCCCGTGGCGGCTTGAAGCCAAAGCGCGCCTCCAGGGCATCCAGCAGCTCGGTGGGCGCCAGTTCGTTGATGCCCATGGTGCGGTCGCCCTGCACGTTGCTGTGGCCGCGCACCGGCGACAGGCCGGCGCCGGGGCGGCCGATGTTGCCCCGCAGCAACAGCACGTTGATCACTTCCTGGATGGTCGGCACCGAATGGGTGTGCTGGGTCAGGCCCATGGCCCAGCACATGATTGCGCGCTTGGCCTTGCGGTACATGCGCGCCGCCAGCTCGATGTCGGCCAGCGTCAGCCCGGACTGCTCGACGATGTGGTTCCAGGACGTGGCATCGACCTCGGCCAGGTAGCTGTCCAGGCCCGAGGTGTGCTCGGCGATAAAGGCCCGGTCGAACACCGCTTCGCCATTGTTGGCCAGGGCCTCGCGCTCCCAGCGCAGGAGGAACTTGGCGATGCCGCGAAAGGCCGCCATGTCGCCGCCCAGGGCCGGGCGGAAGTAGGCCGAGGAGGTGGGTTCGGAGCCGTTGGTGAGCATCTCCAGCGGGTGCTGCGGATGCTGGAAGCGTTCCAGGCCACGCTCCTTGAGTGGGTTGAAGCAGATCACCTGGGCACCGCGTTTCACCGCCTCGCGCAGTGGCTCCAGCATCCGTGGGTGGTTGGTGCCGGGGTTCTGGCCGATGACGAAGATCGCGTCGGCTTCTTCCAGGTCATGGAACACCACCGTGCCCTTGCCCACGCCGACGCTTTCGAACATGCCCACGGCACTGGCCTCGTGGCACATGTTCGAGCAGTCGGGAAAGTTGTTGGTGCCATAGGCGCGCACGAACAGCTGATACAGGTACGCCGCCTCGTTGCTGGCCCGGCCCGAGGTGTAGAACTCCGCCTGGTTCGGCGAGTCCAGCCTTTTGAGGTGGCTGGCGATCAGCTCGAAGGCCTCGTCCCAGGTGGTTTCCACATAGCGGTCCTGGGTGGCGTCGTAGCGCATCGGGTGGGTCAGGCGGCCCTGGTATTCAAGCCAGTAGTCGCTCTGCGCGGCCAGGGCCGAGACCGTGTATTTACTGAAGAAGGCCGGGTTCACCAGGCGCCCGGTGGCTTCCCAGTTGACCGCCTTGGCGCCGTTCTCGCAGAACTTGACCATGCCGTTTTCCGGCGACTCGCCCCAGGCGCAGCCCGGGCAGTCGAAGCCGCCGTTCTGGTTGGTCTTGAGCATGGCGCGGATGTTCTTGAAGGCGTTTTCACTGCCCAGCCAGTTCCTGGTCACCGCGATCAGTGCCCCCCAACCGGCGGCCGCCCCCTTGTAGGGTTTATATCGATCAACTTCGCTCATGATATTTCTCCAATACAGCGCACGCAGGCAACCGCCCGACAAATAATCGATGTCAGTGATTGTTTAACTGCACAGGCTAAATGCGGTTTTGTGGTGACGCCGTTTAAGTTCGGATCTGTTTGGGGCAACGGAGTCACTTATAGGGCCCGTTTCATGGGCCACGAATAAAGCCTATTCGGCGCTTGTATGGGCTGTCTAATCGCAATTAATGACTGGCTGATCGAAAGCCTCTATCAAGAATTAAAAGCCATGATAATCAATGAGTTGAGTTGAATTCTTGTTGCTGATTGTGGACGGTTTTTTCGTTGATAGAGTGCGTTGATCAATCAGTTGTAAATAGCGATTGGACGCAACTTTTAATCGCTCTTAGTCTTGCCGACAACAACTCCTTAACGGTCGTTTTTGGCCGCGAATTACAACTAAGACCTATAGGTCGCAAGCGTCGACAGAGGCTGTGATGTCAGATCAAGTATTGGTGGATGGCTTTGCTCGACGGGTCGACTATTTACGTATGTCGGTGACCGACCGTTGCGATTTTCGTTGCGTGTATTGCATGGCCGAGGACATGCAGTTCCTGCCGCGCCAACGCATCCTGACCCTGGAAGAGCTGTACCAGCTGGCGCAGCGTTTCGTCGCCCTGGGTACGCGCAAGATCCGCCTCACCGGTGGCGAGCCGCTGATCCGTCCCGGGGTGGTGCAACTGTGCGAGCGCATCGGGCAATTGCCGGGGCTGCGGGAGCTGTGCATGACCACCAATGGCTCGCAACTGGGCAAGCTGGCAGCGCCGCTGTTCGAGGCCGGGGTCAAGCGCCTGAACATCAGCCTCGACAGCCTGGACCCGACGCTGTTTCGTCAGCTGACCCGCACCGGTGACCTGTCCCAGGTCATCGCCGGCATCGACGCGGCGATTGCCGCGGGCTTCGAGCGCACCAAGCTCAACTGCGTGGTGATGAAAGGGCGCAACGACCGCGAGATCAACGAACTGGTGGCGTTCGCCATCGACCGCAGCCTGGACCTCTCGTTTATCGAGGAGATGCCCCTGGGCACCATCAGCGAGCACAGCCGCCGCGATGCATTCTTTTCCAGCGCCCAGGTCCGTGAGCGGATCGCCGAGCGCTACACCCTGATGGAGTCCGCCGAGTCGACCCAGGGGCCGTCGCGCTACTGGCGCCTGGCCGAGGCGCCGCAGATCCGCCTGGGCTTCATCTCGCCCCACAGCCACAACTTCTGCGGCACCTGCAACCGCGTACGGCTGACAGTGGAAGGGCGCTTGCTGCTGTGCCTGGGCAACGAACACTCGGTGGACCTCAAGGCCGTGCTGCGCGCCCACCCCGGTGACGCCGAGCGCCTGCAGCGGGCCATTGTCGAGGCGATGAAGCTCAAGCCCTATCGCCACCATTTCGAGCTCAACGATGAGCTCCAGGTGGTGCGTTTCATGAACATGACCGGCGGCTGAGCCGCCGCTCATTGCTCCCTTCTTATCGTGCAAAGGTTTCGCTCCGATGATCGTCAGATCCAAACCCAACCTGATCAGCGTGCTGATCTCCCTCAAGGGGTCGATCGCCAAGCGCATTGCTTTGCGCAGCCTGCTGGTGACCCTGCTGGCCTCGGCCATCGTGCTGATCGAAACCCTGCACCCGGCCTACTTTTCCAAGGTCAATGCCACGCCTTTCACCTTGCTCGGGTTGTCGCTGTCGATCTTCATGAGCTTTCGCAACAACGCCTGTTACGACCGCTGGTACGAAGGGCGCAAGGCCCTGGGCGCGGTGCTCACCGAGGTGCGCTCGCTAATCCGCGAAACCCAGGTGCTCGGCGATGCCCAGGCCCGCAGCAGCATCCTGCGGGACCTGTGCGGTTTCGCCCACGCCCTCAAGGCCCGGCTGCGCCAGGAAGACGAGCTCAGCGCGGCAGGCACCTGGCTCAGCCAATGGCCGGCGGCCCGGACGCCGAACCTGCCGGACAGCGTCCTGCGCCAGGTGTCGCGCCAGTGCTCGGCCCTGGCGACTTCGGGCGTGATCAGCGAGTGGCGCTACCTGCTGATCGCCAATCTGCTGTCCGGGATCACCGCCGCGCAAACCACCTGCGAGCGGATCAAGGGCACGCCGCTGCCGTTCCCCTACACCTTGCTGCTGCACCGCACCAGCTACATGTTCTGCATCCTCTTGCCCTTTGCCATGGCCGAGCCCCTGGGCTGGCTGACGCCGATCTTCACCGCCATCGTCAGTTACACCTTCTTTGGCCTGGACGCCATTGGCGACGAGCTGGAAGACCCCTTTGGCCACGACGAGAACGACCTGCCGATGGACGCCCTGGTGCGCACCCTCGAACGCGAGATTCTCGACGCCCTGGGGGCCACTGAACTGCCGCCGGCCCTGGTGCCGGTGGACTATGTCCTGAGCTGATCCACTGTCTTTATCCGAGGTTGCACATGAACGAACTCACTCACCTGGACGCCCAGGGCCGGGCCAGCATGGTGGATGTCACCTGTAAGGCCGTAACCGAGCGCGAAGCCCAGGCCCAGGCCTGGGTGCGCATGCTCCCGGCCACCCTGCAACTGATCCAGGACCAGGGGCACCCCAAGGGCGACGTGTTCGCCGTGGCGCGCATCGCCGGGATCATGGCGGCGAAGAAGACCCACGACCTGATCCCCCTGTGCCACCCGTTGCTGCTCAGCGGCATCCACGTCGAACTGCAAGCGCTGCCGCCAGATCGGGTGCAGATCACCACCTGCTGCCGACTCAATGGCGCCACCGGGGTCGAACTGGAAGCCATGACCGCCGCCAGCGTGGCGGCGCTGACGATCTACGACATGTGCAAGGCGGTGGACCGGGGCATGGTCATCGAGGGCCTGCAACTGCTGAAGAAGCAGGGCGGCAAATCAGGGCTGTTCATCGCTGGAGAAACGCAATGATTCTGGTCAATTACTTTGCCCGCTACCGCGAACAGCTGGGCAGCGGCGGCGAGAAACTGCCCCTGGACGCCGACCTGCACACCGTCGATGACGTGCGCCAGTTGCTGATGGCCCGGGGTGAAACCTGGGCCACGGTGCTGGGGGAAAGCAGCCTGATGTGCGCGCTGAACCAGGACCTGTGCAAGCTCGATGCGGTCATCGAGGACTTCGATGAAATCGCCTTCTTTCCTCAAGTGACCGGGGGCTGAGGCATGAGCATTCAGGTGCAGACCCAGGCCTTCAACCTTGATCAACTCAACGCCGGCCTGCAGGCCGGCGATAGCCGTGTCGGCGCGGTGGTGACCTTTGTCGGTTATGTGCGCGACCTCAACCTGGGGGAGGCGGTACAGAGCCTGTACCTGGAACACTACCCGGGCATGACCGAGCGCTCGCTGCAGGGCATCGTGCAACAGGCCCGGGAGCGTTGGCCGCTGAACCGGGTGAGCCTGGTGCATCGGGTGGGGTTGTTGCAGGTGGGCGAGCCCATCGTTTTTGTCGGCGTGGCCAGTGCCCACCGGCAAGCCGCCTTCGAGGCCTGCGCCTTCATCATGGATTACCTCAAGACCCGCGCACCGTTCTGGAAGCGCGAAGTCACCCCCGGTGGCGAACGCTGGATCGACGGACGTGAGAGCGACCGGCAGGCTGCCGAACGTTGGGTTGCAGAACGTTGAGCTGATGCCGGTGAGTGAGGCTTGAGGGAAGGTGGGGAACAACGCCGGATGCCTGTCTTCCGGCGTTGTGCATTTACACCGGGCTGTAGATCCGCGGGGCGTTGCGGTGGGGCACATGGACCAGGTTCAGGTGGTGTTTGTTGGCCCATTGCACGGTCAGGGCGGTGGGCGCCGACAGGCTGACCAGGGTGCCGAGGCGGGCGCGCACGGCTTTGTGGATCAGTTCCAGGCTGCAGCGGCTGGTGACCACGGTGAAGCCCTGGCGGCCATCGATCCCGGCGTTCAGCAGGGCGCCGATCAGCTTGTCCAGGGCGTTGTGGCGGCCGATGTCTTCCTGGCACAGGCGCACGTCACCCTGTTCGTCGATATACAGCGCCGCGTGCAGGGCGCCGCTGCTGCGGGCCATGTGCTGGGCCTGTTCGATGCGCTCGCGCAGGCCCTGCAGATGCTCGGCGGGGGGCAGCGGCGAAGGTTCGAGGCTCTGCAGTTGCGGCAGCGCCTGTTCCAGGGCTTCCACGCCGCATAACCCGCAGCCGCTGGTCCCGGCCATTTGCCGGCGATGGTCCTTGAGGGCCCAGAAGGCCCGGCTGGAAATCTGCACATCGGCCTGGCAGGCCTGGGGAAAGTGGCTCAGGCGGATGTCGTAGATTTCGCTGAGGTCGCTGACGATGTCGTTGGTGATGCTGAAGCCGCGAATGAAATCCTCCAGGTTGCCGGGAGACACCATCATCACCGCCTGGCTCAGACCGTTGTAGGTGATGGCCAGAGCAATCTCGGCGGCCAGCGGCGCCTCGGCCACTCCGCCCTCGGAGCTGTATTCGCGATAGGTCACGCGCTGCGGCGCGGGGGCCGGTGCATTGGCCTCGGGCTGTTGCTCCGATTGTTCGATACGGCAAACCATGACGACACCTCAATACAGTCGATTCACTCCGGGGCACGCTGGCTCCGGGGGCGTTCATTCGCCCTTGATGGCAAAGAGTTTCCTGGCTTCGGCGAAGCACTTTTCGGCAATCGCCGAGCGCGGTTCGGTCTTGCGCATCACCAGGCCCAGGGGCGCCAGCACGCTGGCATCCGGCAGCTGGATAAAGGCCAGGTTGTCGATGGGCGAATCCAGGCCGCTGTCCAGGGGCATGATCGAGCAGCAGAAGCCCTCGTGGATCGCCTGGAACAGCTGGTAGGTGGAATCGCTTTCCAGGATCGGCGTCGGGTTCAGGCCGCGGCTGCGAAAGCTCAGGTCGATGGACTTGCGATAGTGCATGCCGGTGCTGAGCATGCCCAGGGGCAGCTCGGCGGCGTCTTCCCAGCTCATTTCGCTGCCTTCGAAATGAAAGTGCCGGGTGTCGTAGAGCAGGCCGACCCGGGTCTCGCCGATCTCGAAGAAGTCCAGGTAGTTGGGGTTGACGTGGTCCAGGTAGCAGACCCCCAGGTCCAGCTGGTTGTTGCCGATGTCCTCGATGATCCGGTCGGAGCTGGCGGACGACAGGCTGAACTTGAGCTCGGGAAAGCTCGCCGAGAGCTTCTGCACATAGCTGATGGGGTTGAAGCCGCTCAGCGGCACCAGGCCCAGGCGCAGGTTACCCACCAGTTGCCCGCGGCAGGCGGCGGCCTCGGCGAACAGCCCGTCATGGGCCGCCAGCAGGGTCTTGGCCCAGGCCAGGACCCGCTCGCCGGCCTCGGTGAAGCCTTCGAAGCGCTGGCCCCGGGTCACCAGGATCAGGTCCAGCTCATCCTCCAGGTTGCGCAGGCGCATGGACAGGGTCGGCTGGGTAATGTGGCAGCGCGCGGCAGCCTGGCCGAAGTGCCGGGTCTGCTCCAGGGCGATCAGAAACTTGAGTTGCTTGATGTCCACAATGGCACCTGTGGTGAAGGAAATCGGAGTCAGTATTAACGCAGGTGTCCGGTTCGTGGAAAGACGTTCAGTCTTCCCGGGCCGAACCCTCGGGGCACACCGTCGGCGTTCAGGCCACGGGCCCGGGGTCTGTTTCAGACAGTAGTTCAGGGGTGTTGAAGTTGCTCAGCCGCGGATCGTCGGCGGCGCAAGGCAAAGGCTTCAGGCCATGGGCGGCGAGGGCCCGCAGCAGGCTGCGCTCGCCGCGCTCCCAGGCGGCGCGCAAGCGGGCTGCCAGGGCTGTGGGTATCAGGCTGAACATGGGTTGCCACTGTCCGTCCTGCTGCACCATCAACGGGCTGAGGGTGTCCGCCGGGCGGGCATCCAGCAGCGTCTGGATCAGCGCGCCGTCGATCCGCGGCGCGTCGCAGGCCAGCACCAGCAGCCAGGGGTGCCGGGCCACTGCCAGGCCCGCCAGCACGCCGGCCATGGGGCCGGGAAAGTCTGCCTGCTCATCCGCCACCAGGCGATCGGCATAGGGCCGGTACTGCTCGGCGTTGCGGTTGCAGGAAATGATCAGGTCGTCGCTGAAGGGCCGCACCGTGGCCTGCACATGGGCAATCAAGGGCCGGCCCTGCCAGGTCACCAGACCCTTGTCGCGACCGCCCATGCGCGAGCCGCGGCCACCGGCCAGCAGCAGGATCGAGCAGGGCGGGGAGGCAGTTGGGGCAGAGCGGGTCGGGGTCATGGTCTGGCGCATGTCAGGTGGGTGGCGCAAACGATGGCATTGTCCTTCGGGCACGTCCAATCGGAAGTGTTGAATGGACGATTGATGGGCTTTATCAACCGCCACGCCAAACCGCGGTTGACGATAGAGCGCCTCGATAATCCGGTCAGCCAGAACGATTAGACAGCCGCGGTTTCGGGCCTTTAGCCTGCATCCATGATTTTTATCTTGCCGGTCGGAGAATGACATGAGCGTGAAGTCGGATGCGTTGTTTGTACCCTTGAACATAGCCGTGCTGACAGTCAGCGATACCCGGGAATACGCCACGGACACCTCCGGGCAACTGCTGGTCAGTCGCCTGCTGGAAGCCGGCCACACCCTGAGCGAACGCAACTTGCTCAAGGACGACCTGTACAAGATCCGCGCCCAGGTGGCGGCCTGGATCGCCGACGAGCGCATCCAGGTGGTGTTGATCACCGGCGGCACCGGCTTCACCGGTCGCGACAGCACCCCGGAAGCCGTGAGTTGCCTGCTGGACAAGCACATCGACGGTTTCGGCGAGCTGTTTCGCGCCATCTCGATCCTCGATATCGGCACCTCCACGGTACAGAGCCGGGCCCTGGCCGGGCTGGCCAATGGCACCCTGGTGTGTTGCCTGCCGGGCTCCACCGGGGCCTGCCGCACCGCCTGGGAAGGCATCCTCGCCGAGCAACTGGATGCCCGCCATCGGCCGTGCAATTTCGTGCCGCACCTCAAGCCGGTGCAGGCCTGCGAGTCCCGGGGATGAGCCAGGGCCACTTGATGCCGCTGGAAGAAGCACTGGCCAGCCTGCTGGCCATGGCCGATACCCAACGTCTGACGCAAAGCGAAACCCTGGCCCTGGACCATGCCCGGCAACGGGTGCTGGCCACTGACCTGGTGGCGACCCTGGACCTGCCGCCCTGGGCCAACAGCGCCATGGACGGTTACGCCCTCAACCTGCAGCACTGGGACGGCCAGCCACTGGCGGTGTCACAGACGATCTTTGCCGGTCAGCCCGGCGACCCCCTGCAGCCGGACACCTGTGCGCGGATCTTCACCGGCGCCCCGGTGCCTGCCGGCGCTGACTGCGTGGAGATGCAGGAGAACGTCGAGTTGCTGGAGGATGGCCGGGCGCGCTTCACCCAGGCGCTGAAACCGGGACAGAACATCCGCCCCCAAGGCCAGGAGAACCGGGCTGGTGATGTGCTGTTGCAAGCCGGCAAGCGCCTGGGGCCTTTCGAACTGGCGGTGGCCGCCGCTCAGGGCTGCACCGAGCTGCAAGTGGTGCGCCGTCCGCGGGTGGCGTTGCTGTCCACCGGCGATGAGTTGCTGGAACCGGGCATGCCCATGCGCCCGGGTTGCATCTACAACAGCAACCGCACCTTGCTCCGCCACTGGCTCGACAGCCTGGGCTGCGAGGTCATCGACGCCGGGATTCTTCCCGACCAGCCACAGCAGACCCGGCTCAGGCTGGAACAGTTGCAGCATGGCGCGGACCTGATCCTGACCACTGGCGGGGTCTCGGCGGGGGATGCCGATTGCCTGGGCCAGGTGCTGAGGAACAACGGCCGACCGCTGTTCTGGAAGCTCGCCATCAAACCCGGAAAACCGCTGACGGTGGGCCACTTCGGCCAGGTGCCGGTGATCGGCCTGCCGGGCAATCCGGCCTCGGCCCTGGTGACCTTCGGCCTGCTGGCCCGGGCCTACCTGTTGCGGATTCAGGGAGTGGAGCAGGTTGCGCCCTTGAGTGTGCCGGTCAGCGTGGCCTTCAACTGGCCCAAGGCCGGCAGCCGCCGGGAATACCTGCGGGCGCGCCTGGAAAACGGCCGCGCCGTGCTCTACCCGAATCAGAGCTCGGGGGTATTGCTGGGAGCCTCCTGGGCCGATGGCCTGGTGGAGATCCTTGAAGGCCACACCCTGCAGGTGGGCGAGGCGGCGCGTTTCATTCCCTTTAGCGAGTTGTTTTAAATCTTCCAGTGCCGGGCGCTTTTGGCCAGTCGCTGGCGCATTTCGCCCAGGGTCGCGGCCAACTGCCGGGTGAGCAGTCGGTAACCGTCAAGGGGCGAATACACCGGCGCCTCCAGGGCCTTGTCGGCATGGCCTTCCAGGGGTTTGTCCAGGCGCTGGGTGCCCCCCGTTTGCAGGGCCCGGGCCATGCCGATCAACTGCACGCGGATCTGCCGGTGCTCGGCCTTGAGTGCCAGTTGCATCTGTGCCATGGCCTGCCGGTCGCTGGCATCGGGGCGGGTGTTGCCGAGGATTTCCAGGGTGCTGATGCACATCCGCAGATTGCGCTGGATGGCGTCCAGTTCGGTCATGGAAATCCGCACTTCCTTGGACACCGACGGCATCAGCGAACGCAGTTGCAGCATGGCGGCGTTGACCCGGCCCAGGAGCTTGAGGTGTTCGTCGTCGGTCACCGACTGGCCCTGGATGATCCGTCCGTACAACTGGGCGCAGTCGCGCAGGGCGCTGGCCAGGGTGTAGCGCCAGGAATACACCGCGTACAGCGGAATGGCGAAGGAAAACGCCAGGGCCAGGGCAATGCCGATGAGGATGTCCACCGCGCGCCACAGGCCGTCGCTGATCTGGTTGTCGCCATGGCCGGCGACGATGAACACGGTGATCGCCGCCAGCAGCGCGGTATACCCGCCCTTGCCGATGGCGTGGTAGGAAAAGTAGCCGCACACCGCCGACATGCCCAGGTAGGTCAGCCAGGGATGGCCGAAGTACGCCTGCTGCACCACCAGCACCAGGCCGACCCCGGCGCCCACCAGGGTGCCGATGGCCCGCTCGGCGGCCTTCTTGCCGATGTTGCCGTGGTGCTGCAGGCCGCCGATCACCACCAGCATGGTCACCGACGCCCACTCGCCGTGGGGCAGGTTGAGGCCGGTGGTCAGGAGAATGGTGGCGATCAGGCCGAGGGCGACCCGCACCGCGTGGATCAGGCGGGCGTGACGGTAGCGCCGGTACGGGTCCAGCAGGGGACGCAGCAGGCGCTGCAGCAAGGGCGGCAGGTGGATGCCCCGCAGGTGTTTGAACGGGCCCAGACCGGTTTCTCCAATAGCTGATGAGTGGCTGAATCAGTAGCCGCGACTCGCCGCGTGGCGAGCCCCGGCCAGGCGCTTTTAGAAAATGTAGTCGGTGGTCAGGAAGCTGGAGTCGCGGTTGCGGATGATGTCACTGATCAGCTCCTTGTTGCGCTCCTGGAACTTGGTCGCCACCAGGGTGCGGATCGAGAAGGTGCGCAACGCATCATGCACCGACAGCGTGCCCTCGGCGGAGTTCTTGCGGCCGTTGAAGGGGAAGGTGTCCGGGCCGCGCTGGCACTGGGCGTTGATGTTGATCCGCCCGACCTGGTTGGCGAAGGTGTCCACCAGCCGGCCGATCACCGCCGGGTCGCTGCCGAACAGGCTCAGTTGCTGGCCGAAGTCCGACTCCAGGACGTAGTCGATCACCGTGTCCAGGTCGCGGTAGGGCACGATGGGCACCACCGGGCCGAACTGTTCCTCGTGGTAGACGCGCATCTGCGGGTTCACCGGGTACAGCACCGCCGGGTAGAAGAACGACGCCCGCGACTCGCCGCCATGGGGGGTCACCACCTGGGCGCCGTGGGCCTGGGCATCGGCTACCAGGGCGTGCAGGTAATCGACCTTGGTGTTTTCCGGCAGTGGCGTCAGGGCCACGCCCGGCTCCCAGGGCATGCCCGGCTTGAGGCCTTGCAGCTTGGCGTTGAACTGCTGGATAAAGCGCTCCACCACGCTTTCATGGACGAACAGGATCTTCAGCGCGGTGCAGCGCTGGCCGTTGAACGACAGCGCGCCGGTAACGGCCTCGCTGACCGCGTTGTCCAGGTCGGCATCGGGCAGCACGATTCCCGGGTTCTTCGCGTCCAGGCCCAGGGCCGCGCGCAGGCGGTGCGGCTTGGGGTGGAGTTTCTTCAGGTCGCTGGCGGCCTTGTTGGTGCCGATGAAGGCGAAGATGTCGATCTTGCCGCTGGCCATCAGCGCGCTGACGGTCTCGCGGCCGCTGCCGTAGATGACGTTGATCACCCCGGCCGGGAAGCTGTCGCGGAAGGCTTCGAGCAGCGGGCGGATCAGCAGCACGCCGAGCTTGGCCGGCTTGAACACCACGGTGTTGCCCATGATCAGCGCCGGGATCAGGGTGGTGAAGGTTTCGTTCAGCGGGTAGTTGTAGGGGCCCATGCACAGGGCCACGCCCAGGGGCACGCGGCGGATCTGGCCGAGGGTGTCCTGCTCCAGTTCGAAGCGGCTGGAGCGCCGGTCCAGTTCCTTGAGCGCGCCGATGGTGTCGACGATGTAGTCGCAGGTGCGGTCGAACTCTTTCTCCGAGTCCTTGAGGTTCTTGCCGATTTCCCACATCAGCAACTTGACCACTGCTGTGCGCTGTTCGCGCATGCGCGCCAGGAAAGCTTCCACGTGCTGGATGCGCTCAGCCACGCGCATCGTTGGCCAAGCGCCCTGGCCGCGGTCGTAGGCGCGCACGGCGGCGTCCAGGGCGGTGAGGGCGGTATCAGCGTCCAGCAGCGGCGTGCTGCCGAGAATCACTTGCTGGTCGCCGTCGGTGCCGCTCAAGTAGATCGGGCTGCGGACCTGGGCCAGGGGGCCGTTCCAGGTGCGCAGTTCACCGTCTACCAGGTAGTCGCGCTGCTCCACCGGATCGGGCAGGCGATAGGCTTCGGGGATGTCGGCGGCAGCAGGAAACAGGTTGTTGAGGACATTGGCTGTGGTCATGACTCTACCCCGTGTTGGAAATGGCTCCGGCGCGGATGACAGTGGCGCCATCGCTCCAAGGTTTATACGCCTGAATGGCCTGCGGCTTTAGCGCTTTGTGCAGTTGGCACACCCGCGGTCATGGTTCGAGGTTAAACGTTTCAGCTGTTGCCCAGCAACTGCCGGATCAGGGTTGGGGTGCTGCCGGTCCAGCGCTTGAAGGAGCGGCGGAAGTTGGCCGGGTCATTGAAGTTCAGGTACTCGGCCACTGCGTCGTTGCTCCAGCCCCTGATCTGGTACAGGTACAGCGCCACCTGCTTGCGCACCCGGTCCACCTGCTGCTGGTAGCCGCTGTGGTGCTTGCTCAGCTTGCGCTTGAGGGTCGCCGGGCTCATGGCGAAGGCCTGGGCGGTCTGTTCCAGGCTCGGCGCATGCCGCACGTTGGCTTGCAGGTAGCGGTCCAGGGCATCGAGAAAACTCCCGGAAAAACCCAGCTGGCGCAGGTGTTCGTCGGCTTCCAGGCGCGCCACCTGGCCGGCGGTGGCCGAGGCCCCGGGCCAGGGCCGGGTCAGGTATTGCCGGGGGATGCGCATCAGGTCCAGGGGCCGCCGGAACTGGGTCTGTTCCCCCAGGTGCACCCAGTACTGCTCGACGTAGCGCGGCTCGGCATGGCTGAAGCTGCATTCCCAGGGCAGGCGCTGGCCGCTGAGCCACTGACTCATGGCCACCAGCGAAGTCATGCTGGCTTCCAGCAGGAAGCGCCCGTGCTCGCCGGCGCCGCAGCTGTCCAGCCAGTAGCAATAGGCATGCTGCTCATCCAGCACCAGGCGTAGGCTCAGCAGGGGGCTGAGCAGGGCCTGCTGCTGCACCAGGGTGTCCAGGGCCTGATGCAGGTTCTGGGCATGGCGCAAGGCATGGCTGGCGGCGCCGTAGTGCCCGGGCAGCAGGCGCTGGCCAAACAGGAAACTGCTGTCGTCGGCGTCCAGCAGGCGCCGGCTGTTGCCGATCAGCGCCAGGAACTGCTGCGGGCTGAGACGGGTCTGTCCGGCCAGGATGTCCTCGTGGAACAGCCCGGTGCCGCGCAGCAGGCGATGGCTGTCGATGTCCCGCGACAGCGCCAGGTCGATCAGCGCCGCCGGTTGATAGTGCCCGGGGATGAAGCGGGTATCGGCTTCGTACCAGTGGGTCTTCACGGTCATGACGGCGCCTCAGGCGGTTTTCGCCAGGGGCTGCTTGGCCCGGGCCAGGGCCAGGTTGAGGCGTTTGAGCAGGACCTCCGGGGTCTCCTCCAGGGCCATCACCACCGCGGTGCTGGCCGCCAGGTGCAGGCGCTCGCCGTGTTGCCGGGTCTTGTGCGCCAGGCCCTGCACCGCCTGTTGCAGTTCCAGGGCCAGCAGTCGGGCCTGGCTCTCGCCGGTGTTGGGCAAGAGCACCACGAAGCGGTCGCCGGCCAGTCGGCACAGCAGGTCCTGGCGCCGCAGGTTGAGCAGCAGCACATGGCTCAGGGCTTGCAGCACCGCATCCCCTTCGGCGTGGCCGTAGTCCTGGTTGATCGCGGCGAAATGGTCCAGGTCCAGGGCCAGCAACGACAACGGCTGCTGCTGGCGGCGACTGTCCTCCAGGCTGGCGGCCAGCTCGCGCTTGAGGTAGTCGGCGCCGGCCAGGGGCGTGAGCTTGTCGAACTGCCGGTGCTCGCGAAACAGCCGTTCCTTCTTTTCCATCTGCGCGCTGATGGCCAGCTGTTCGCGGTGCCAGTGGTAGATGCCGATGGTCAGCAGGATCATGCCGATGGGCATCGGCCCGGACTCCAGCCAGTGGTCCCAGGTGATGCTGGCGGGCAGGCGGATGAACTCGTCGAGGCTGTCGATCCACCAGGAAAAGAAAATGCAGCTCAGGCCCAGGGCCAGGTAGTTGGTGACCCGGCCGGCGGGGCGGCTCTTGAGCACCAGTGCGAGCCAGACCAGGGCCAGCAGTGCCGAGCCGCCTTCGCCGATGATGTCCAGCCATTGCCACTCGCTGACCGATTTCAGGCTGCCGCAAGCCAGGTGCAGCAACAGCCCGGCATTGGCCGCCAGCAACAGCGCGGCGAGTTTCCAGCGGTGGGGTTTGAGCACGCAGAACATGGCCGCGATCCTTTTTGCCAGGAGTGAGAGGGCGCCAGCACAGCAGATGTTTGTGACGGTGGGGTGACAGCGGAAAAACCGTCGAGGGGTCGAATCAGCTCAGGGTTCAGGCGTTTTTTTTTTGCTGGATGGGGCCGCCTCGAGGGCCTCTTCGCGGGCAAGCCCACTCCTACGGGGCGGCGGGGGCGCCACGGATGTGTAGGAGCCGGCTTGCCGGCGAAGGGGCCCGCAAGACTTGCGCCCGACGGGTGATGGCTTTTGCCGGCAAGCCCGCTCCCGCAGGGGTCAATTCAGCTCATTTGCCGGGGCGAAACCCGGGAAAACGACTGTTTTGGCGACCTGCCGACCAGGCCTGTCACAGAACCGTCATTCGCCAACCCTAGCGTGCCCTCCCAGTTGCCGGGCCCCTTGCCCGGCGTTGGCGGACTCTTGGGGAGGAACCTCATGTACAAGCGCAGCAGTCCCGGGCTGGTCAGCTTTACCTTGACCGCGCTGGCCATGGCCATCGCCAGTGAACGCTTGAGCGCCGCCGAAACGGCCGCCACCGAGCACGTCCAAGTGGTGGGCCAGGCGGCCAGCATCGATCAGGCGCTCAAGGAACAACGGCGTTCGGACAGCATCCAGAGCGTGGTACACGCCGACGGCGTGGCCCAGTTGCCGGACCAGAACGCCGCCGAAGCGGCGCAGCGCCTGCCGGGCATCAGCATCGAGCGCGACCAGGGCGAAGGGCGCTTTGTCAGCGTCCGCGGCCTGGGCCCGGACCTCAACAGCGTGACCATCAACGGCACCCTGGTGCCGTCCCCGGAAAGCGCGCGCCGCGCCGTGGCCCTGGATGTGCTGCCCTCGGAGCTGGTGCAGTCGCTGTCGGTGATCAAGACCCTGACCCCGGACATGGATGCCAACTCCCTGGGCGGCACCGTGGACGTGAAAAGCCTCTCGGCCTTCGACCACAAGGGCCTGTTCTACAGCGGCAGCAGCGAGGCCAGCTACGACCAGAACACCCGCCAGACCAGCCCGAAATTCTCCGGCGCGGCGAGCAACCGCTTCAGCCTCGGCGACGGCATCGACAACTTCGGCGTGGCCGCGGCCCTGAGCTGGCAGAAGCGCGATTTCGGCTCCGACAACGTCGAGACCGGCGGCGCCTGGGACTTCGAGCGCGGCGCCAGGCTGCAGGAGTTCGAGCAGCGCGACTACGCCATCAGCCGCGAGCGGGCCGGCGGCGGCCTGAACTTCGATTACAAGCCCGACGACAGCAGCAGCTACTACCTGCGCACCCTCTACAGCCGCTACAAGGACAGCGAGACGCGCAACTCCACCAGCATCGAGTTCGCCGACCCGCTGGCGGCCGGGGAGCGCGGCGACGCCGAGGCCAAGCGCAAGCTCAAGCAGCGCGAGGAAACCCAGGAGATCCAGTCCTACGTGTTCGGCGGCGAGCGCCAGCTGGGCCTGTGGACCCTCAGCGGCCAGACCGGCTACAGCCGCTCCAGCGAAGACAGCCCGGCGCATATCGCCGGGGCCACCTTCAAGGGCAACAGCGACTTTTCCGACAGCGGCTTCTACGACAACGGCAAGCCGCGCCCGGTGATCGGCTCAGGCTTCTTTGACGCGGCCAACTTCACCCTGGACAAGGTCGACTGGGAAAAGCAGAACACCACCGACACCGAGAAGAACCTGCGCCTGGACCTGGCCCGGGACTATGACCTCAGTGGCTACGCCGCGCAGTTCAAGTTCGGTGGCAAAGTCAGCCGGCGCAACAAGGACAACGACCTGGAAGCCTGGGTCTACAAGGACTTCGACACCCTGGGCTTCACCGACCAGCAGCTCAACCTCGGGCAGTTCCAGAACGGCAGCGTGGACTATTCCCTGGGCCGCTTCGGCCCGGGCATCAGCGGCAGCGCCATCAAGCAACTGATCGGTGGCCTGAATCCGGCGGCCTTCTACGACGAAGAAGAATCCCGGGTCAACGACTTCAAGATCCGCGAAGACATCAACGCCGGCTACTTCATGAACACCCTGGACATCGACGACTGGCGCTTCATTGCCGGCCTGCGCTACGAGGGCACCGAGTTCGAGGCCAAGGGCACCGGGGTCACCGACGGCGCCTTCACCGCCACCGACACCAAGCGCCGCTACCAGCACTGGCTGCCCGGGCTGCACGCGCGCTACCAGCTGGACAAGAACACCCAACTGCGCGCGGCCTGGACCAAGAGCGTGGTGCGCCCGACCTTCGGCCAGCTGGCCCCGGGCTTTGTCATCGACGGCGACGAGGCGACCTTCGGCAACCCGGACCTCAAGCCCCTGGAGTCGAGCAACCTGGACCTGGGCATCGAGCACTACATGGGCCGCGCCGGCAGCGTCTCGGCCTTCGTGTTCTACAAGGACATCCATAACTTCGTCTACAACACCGACCTGGCCGGCACCGGCGCCTGGAGCGGGTTCTCCGAGGCGCACACCTTCGCCAACGGCGACAGCGCCAAGCTGTATGGCCTGGAGCTGGCCTACTCGCAGAAGTTCGACTGGCTGCCGGCGCCGTGGAACGGCCTGCTGCTGGGCGCCAACAGCACCTTCAGCCGCTCCAGCGCGAGCATCGAAGGCTTCGACCAGAAGGCCGGGGTCAACCGCAAGCGCGACATCGACCTGCCCAACCAGTCGGATACCGTGGGCAACCTGATGCTCGGTTGGGAAGACGACAAGCTCAGTCTGCGCCTGTCGGCCAACTACAAGTCGGCCTACCTCTATGAGCTGGCCTCGATCGGCGACAAGGCCCACGACCTGCACGTGGACGCCCAGACCTTCGTCGATTTCAGCGCCAAGTATTCCCTGAGCAAGAACCTGCAACTGAGCTTCGAGGCGCAGAACCTCACCGCCCAGCCGTACTTCGTCTACACCGGCAACCGCTCCTACAACGCCCAGTACGAGGAATACGGCCCGACCTACAAGCTCGGCCTGACCTTCACCCATTTCTAAGTACCGGGCCGTTGCCCGACTGCACCTCCAAGGATTGTGATGAGCACTGTATCGATCGCGAAAACCACCCTGCTGGCGCTGTGCATTGGCCTGGCCTGCAGTGCTGCCCAGGCCGCCCCCGGCGTGCCGGGCCTGACCCTCAAACCCTGGGCCGAGCAGACCCCGGGCGTCACCGGGCTGGGCTTCGTGCCCGCCGGCACAGGCGCCGACCGGCTGCTGGCCAGCGAGCGCGAAGGCCTGTTGCTGCTGGATGAACAGGGTCGCCAGTTGGCCCGCCTCAAGGGCTCGTTCAACGGCCTGGACAGCCGCGCCGCCGGCCAGCAACTGCTGGTGGCCAGCCTGGACAACGAACGCCAGCAGGCACTGCTGCTGAGCCTCGACCCGAAGGCCCGGCATTGGGGCCAGCCGCTGTACCTGCCGCCCCGCGACTTCCCGGTCAACGGCCTGTGCCTGTACCGCGACGAGGCCAGCAACCTGTTCCTGTTCCTGGTGGGCGAGGAGGGCAAGGGCGAGCAGTGGCTGGTGGGCCACGGCGCACAACTGAGCGCCGAGCCGCGACGGGTGCGTGGCCTGCCGCTGCCGCCGGAGGCCAAGTTCTGCCAGGTGGACGACGCCGCCCAGCAACTGCTGGTCAATGAACAGAACGTCGGCTGGTGGGCCTACCCGGCCCACGCCGAAGCCGACACCGCGCGCCAGCCGGTGGCCCTGCGCGCGCCCTTTGGCGAGATCAGGAAAAGCGCCGGGGCCATGGCCCTGGTGCCGGGCGGGCTACTGGGCCTGGACCCGAAAGCCGCGCAACTGCATCTCTATCAGCAGCAGGAGCAGGGCTGGTCGGCCCAGGCCACCTTGCCCCTGAGCGGCCTCAAGGAACCGGAAAACATCGCCCTGCGCGCCAGCGCCAAGGGCCTGCAAGTGTTGCTGCGCGATGACGAGGATGGCCGCCTGTACCAGGGCCAGCTGGACTGGCAGGCCCACGCGCCGGTCCTGCCACCGGTATTGCCCAACGTGCAGGCGGCGGTGCAGAGCGAACCGGTGGGGCGCCAGGGCGATGCCGCCGATGACCCGGCGATCTGGGTCCACCCGCAGCAGCCGTCCCTGAGCCGGGTGCTGGGCACCAACAAGAAGCAGGGCCTGCTGGCCTACGACCTGCAGGGCAAGCTGTTGCAGGAACTGGCGGTGGGGCGCCTGAACAACGTCGACGTGCGCCCCAACTTCAAGCTGGGCCAGCAGACCGTGGACCTGGCCGTGGCCAGCAACCGCGACCGCAACAGCCTCAGCCTGTTCGCCATCGACCGTGCCAGCGGTGAGCTGCGCGAGGCCGGGGAGATCCCCACGCCACTCAAGGCGATCTACGGCCTGTGCCTGTTCCAGCCCGCCAGCGGCGAGATCTATGCGATTGCCAACGACAAGGACGGCACCTTCGTCCAGTACCGCCTGAGTGCGCCGTCCGGCAGTGCCCAGGGCGAGCTGGTGCGCCAGTTCAAGGTGGCCAGCCAGCCCGAGGGCTGCGTCGCCGACGACCAGCGCCAGCGGCTGTTCCTGGGGGAAGAGGACGTCGGGGTCTGGGCCCTGGACGCCCGCCCCGAACAACCGGCGACCCTGCACAGCGTGATCAAGGTCGGCGGCCTGTTGCAGGCCGATGTCGAGGGCCTGGCCCTGTACCAGAGCAACGCCCGCGACTACCTGGTGATTTCCAGCCAGGGCAACGACAGCTACCTGGTGCTGGACGCCGAGCCGCCGTTCGCTTCCCACGGTGCCTTCCGGGTCGGCCTCAACGCCGCGGCGGGGATCGACGGCGCCTCGGAAACCGACGGCCTGGAAGTCACCTCGGCCAACCTCGGCGGGCCCTGGAGCCAGGGCCTGCTGGTGGTCCAGGACGGGCGCAAGCGCATGCCCGAGCAGACCCAGAACTTCAAGTTCGTGCCCTGGGCCGACGTCACCCGGGCCCTGAAGCTGCCCTGAGCGGCTGTCATCACCCGGTCATCGGCATGTCATCGAATAGCCCCGCCGGCACGGCTCAGGCCCCGGCGGGCACCCGCGAAGGAGTTTCACCATGCAAGCCACACTCGAACACATGAGCATCTGGGGGCTGATCAGCGATGCCAGCCTGTTGGTCAAGGCGGTGATGCTGACCCTGCTCCTGGCGTCCCTGCTCAGCTGGTACCTGATCATCCAGCGCGGCGCCGTGCTGCGCGGCCTTGAGCGCCGTTGCAACGCGTTCATCCAGCGCTTTCGCGCCGCCCCCGAACTCTTGCCGCTGTACCGCGAAGTGGCCCGCAAGGCCGACGGCGAAGGCGGCGTGGAGCCGATCTTTGTCGCCGGCTATGAGGAATTCGGCCACCTGCACGGCGCGGCCGGCGGCGCCGCTGAAGGCGTGCTGGAGGGCGTGGAGCGAGCCTTGTACGTGGCCATCAGCGAGCAGGAAACCCGCCTGGAAAAGGGCCTGCAGTTTCTTGCCACCGTGGGCTCGGTCAGCCCCTATATCGGCCTGTTCGGCACCGTGTGGGGGATCATGAACTCCTTCCTCGGCCTGTCCCAGGTGCAGCAGGCGACCCTGTCCACCGTGGCCCCGGGCATTGCCGAGGCGCTGATCGCCACCGCCATCGGCCTGTTCGCGGCGATTCCCGCGGTGATCGCCTACAACCGCTTCTCGGCCCGCAGCCAGACCCTGCTGACCCGCTACTACGCCTTTGGCAACGAACTGCAGGTGCGCCTGCACCGCACCTTGCAGGGCACCCCGAGCCACCTGGCCGTGGCCGCCTGAGAGAAGGAGCAAGCCGATGTTAGTCAGGCCGCAACGCAAGCACGGACCCAAGGCGGAAATGAACGTGGTGCCCTACATCGACGTGATGCTGGTGCTGCTGGTGATCTTCATGGTCACCGCGCCGATGCTCACCCAGGGGGTGAAGATCCAATTGCCCAAGGTCGCCAGCCAGGCCCTGGCCACCGACAGCCGCCAGCAGATCCTCACCCTGTCGGTGAAGGCCGAGGGCGGCTACTACTGGAACCTGGGCAGCGAACTCGACACCCGGCACCAGACCGACAGCGCCGTGGACCTGGAGCAGATGCGCGCCAAGGTGGCACAGGTGATTGCCCAGCGCGGCGACACCCAGGTGTACATCCGTGCCGACCAGGACGCCGCCTACGCCAGCGTGGTGGCGGCCATGGCCGCGTTGCAGCAGGGCGGGGTGCACAACCTGGGGCTGGTGACCGAGGCCCCGCAATGACGGCGATGATCATCCACAGCCCCACAGTGCTGCCCATGGGGCCCGAAGCCTCCGGCTTCTGGCGCAACAGCCTGGCGGCGACCCTGGCCCTGGCCCTGCACGCTGGGGTGCTGGCGGCGCTGGTGCTGGGCTGGTCGGTGGACAAACCCCAGGTCGAGGCCCCGGCGGTGCTGACCACCCAACTGGTGATGCTGGCGCCTCCCGCCGCCCCCGCCGAACCCCTGCCGGCGGGGGCCGAGGTGGCACCGCCACCGCCACCACCGCCCGCGCCAGCGGCTCCGCCGCCGCCGAGTCAAGCCCAGGTAGACCCCCAGGTGCAGGCGCAGAAGCTGGAACAGGCGGCCCTGGCGCGCAAGCGTGTGGACGACAAGAAACGTGAGCAGGCGCAGGAGCAGCAACGCCAGCAGCGCGAGCGCCTGGACGCCGAACAGCGCCAGCGCGACGCCGAGCAACGCCTGGCCCAGGAACAAGCCCAGGCCCAGCGCGCCGAACAGTCGCGGCTGGCCGCCGAGCGCGCGCGCCAGCAGGCGGCCCAGGCCGCCGCCGACAGCCGCCAGTACCAGCCCCTGAGCAAGGAGGCTCCGGACTACCCGCAGCGAGCCCTGGACAAGAACCTGGAAGGCGACTGCACCGTGGAATACAGCGTCAATCCCCAGGGCCGGGTGGAGAACCCCAAGGTCATCGACGGCTGCCACCCGCTGTTCATGCGCCCATCCCTGGCGGCGGTGGCGACCTTCCGCTACCAGCCTCGGCTGATCGACGGTCGGGCAGTGACGGTGCCGGCGGTGCGCAACACCTTTCACTATCGGATCCACTAGGGGCGCCCCGGCTTCGCCCGCCAGCGGCTGCCGGGCGGGCCGAGCAGTCCCTTGGCGCAGGCCGGAGCTGTGCTGTTGCCGCCGGTTGCCAATCCGTTGCGCAACGGCACTGACGCCTGCGCCGCACAGCGGTAAACTCCCCGCCTTTATTCAGGAGTTCCCATGAGTTACTACCAGCCCGGCATCCTCGCTGCACCCGTTCCGTCCCAGGCCCGTCATTTGTTCTTTGCCCTTGAGTCCCTTGAGGCGCTGCCCCAGGCCCTCGACCAGTTGCTGGCGCGGGTGGACGGCGCAACGGCGGTGGCAGGCTTTGGCGCATCGCTGGTCAAGGCCCTGGGCGCTCGGGTGCAAGGGCTCAAGGCGTTCCCGGCGCTGACCGGCGTCGGTGTCGACAACCCTTCGACCCAGCACGCGCTGTGGGTCTGGCTGCACGGTGAGGAGCGCGGCGAACTGATGCACCGCAGCAACGAGCTGGAGGCCGCGCTGGCCCCGGCCTTTCGTCTGGTCGGCATGCAGGAAGCCTTCCGCCACAAGAGCGGTCACGACCTGACCGGTTATGAAGATGGCACCGAGAACCCTCATGAAGAGGCCGCCGTGGCTGCGGCGCTGGCCGAGGGTGAAGACGGCCTGCGCGGTGGCAGCTTTGCCGCGATCCAGCAGTGGCAGCACGACTTCAAGGGCTTTGCCGCGATGCACCAGCAAGAGCGCGACCACATCATCGGCCGGCGCCTGAGCGATAACGAAGAGCTGGACGACGCGCCGGAATCGGCCCACGTCAAGCGCACCGCCCAGGAAAGCTTCACCCCTGAGGCCTTCATGGTGCGTCGTTCGATGCCCTGGATCGAAGGTGACAAGGGCGGCCTGATGTTCCTCGCCTTCGGTCACAGCCTGAACGCCTTCGAAGTCCAGCTGCGGCGCATGAGCGGCCTGGAGGACGGCATCGTCGACGGCCTGTACCGCATGAGCCGGCCGATCACCGGTGGCTACTACTGGTGCCCGCCGCTGCACAACGGTCAGCTCGACCTGCGCGCGCTGCAAGCGGCGAAATGAGCACCGAGGCCGGGCCGCTGCGCACCGTGCGCTGGGGCATGATCGGATGCGGCAGCGTCACCGAGCGCAAGAGCGGCCCGGCCTTCTACAAGGTCCCGGGTTCGGCGCTGGTGGCGGTGATGGGCCGCCGCCCCGAGGCGGTGCGCGACTATGCGCAGCGCCACGGCATTGCCCGTTACTACACCGATGCCCAGGCCCTGATCGATGACCCCGAGGTGGACGCGGTGTACATCGCCACGCCCCCCGACAGCCATTACGCCTACAGCCTGCAAGTGGCTGCCGCCGGCAAGCATTGCTGCGTGGAAAAGCCCATGGCCCTGCATGCCGGGCAAAGCCTGGCCATGCAGCAGGCCTTCGAGCAGGCCGGGCTGCACTTGTTCGTGGCCTATTACCGGCGTTCCCTGCCGCGCTTTGCCCAGGTGCGGCAATGGCTGGCGGACGGGCGCATCGGTGAGGTCCGGCACCTGCACTGGAGCCTGAGCAAGGCTGCTTCCGAGGCCGACCGCAGCGGCGCGGCCAACTGGCGGACCGACCCACAGATTGCCGGTGGCGGTTATTTCGCCGACCTGGCCAGCCATGGCCTGGACCTGTTCCAGTACCTGCTGGGGGACATCGTCGAGGTGGCCGGCATCAGCACTCGCCAGGCCGGGCTGTATGCCGCCGAGGACGCGGTCAGCGCCAGCTGGCGCTTTGCTTGCGGGGCCCTGGGCAGCGGCGCCTGGAACTTCGTCGCCGACCGCCGGGTGGACCGGGTGGAGATCATCGGCAGCCAGGGGCGCATCACCTTTTCCGTGTTCGACGAGCATCCGCTGCAACTCGACGCCGAAGAGCCCCTGAGCCTGGTCATCGAGCACCCCGAGCACATCCAGTGGCATCACGTGCAGGGCATGAACGCCCACATCCGCGGCGACGCAGTGCACCCGGCCCAGGCCTGCGAGGCGCTGAAGACCGACTGGGTCATGGATCGGATCCTGCAGCGCGGCTGAGCCAATGGCGGCGGTCTTTCGGGCCGCTTCGCCGGCAAGCCGGCTCTGCAGGAGGCACCGATCATTGGGCAGGCAGGTGCAACTGAACCTCCATGGCGTCATGCAGCAACCTGACCACTTCGATCAGGCTGTCATCGATCACTCGATAAAACAGGACATGTCGTGGTTTCTTGACCTGGGCTTGAGGGGGCCTGGAGTGTTGGCGGGAATAGAACAGGTGGTAGCTGCGAAGGCCCGGTGCGATGTCGTCACGCTCTTGGCTGCCAACGTGCTGGGGGTTGCTGGCGAGATCGTGTAGGGCTCGCAGGATCAAGGCCTGATAGCGAACCCGGGCAGCTTCGCCAAAGTGTCTTTGGGAAAACCGCAGAGCGTCGACGATGTCGGTTCGGGCTGCATTGGAAATCCGGTACTGGACCACCTCAGTGTTTCTCTTGATCCGTGGCGACGGCTTCCAGTCCCAGCTCATCCAGGTAGTGCTGCAGGTTTTCTTCCCGCACCTGGCTGAAGCGTCCTTGTTGCAGGTCCGCGATACCGATCGCAGCGGCTTGGCGCAATGCCTCGATTTTCGCCGCGTCCTCGGCAACCCGTTGTTCCAGCAGACGCAAACCTTCGCGCATGACCTCGCTGGCGTTCTGGTAACGACCGGATTTGACCAGGTTGTTGATGAGCTGCTCTTGATGGGCGGTGAGGACAACGTTTCGCGTTGGCATGCCGTGCTCCTGGGCTGGGCGTGTGAGGAAAGGCGTTGGCATATTATGCCAAGTGGTGGGCGGATTCAGCCTTGACGGGCGCCTGACGACAGGCGGTTGCGGGCGTTCATCGGCATCGACGATGGTTTTCTGGCAGGACTGATTGGCGGTTCTTGTCAGATAAATCCGAGAGGAGTACAAATGTACTCCATGACGACTTTATCCCCCCGCCGCAGTGCCATCCTGACCTTTATCCGCGAACGCATCGCCGATCATGGCCAGCCCCCAAGCCTCGCTGAAATCAGCGAGGCGTTCGGTTTTGCCTCGCGCAGCGTGGCGCGCAAGCATGTGCTGGCGCTGACCGAGGCCGGGTTCATCGAGGTCAACCCCCATCAGGCCCGGGGCATTCGCCTGCTCAATCAGCCGCGGCGCCCGGAGCTGCTGGAGATCCCGGTGCTGGGGCGGGTGGCCGCCGGTGCGCCGATTGGCGTCGATGCCGACATACACGGCCAGTTGTGGCTGGACCCGGGGATGTTCTCCCGCACTCCGGATTATTTGCTGCGGGTCCAGGGCGATTCGATGATTGATGACGGCATCCTCGACGGCGATCTGGTGGCGGTGCGCCGCAGCAGTGAGGTGCGTAACGGCCAGACGGTGATCGCCCGCCTGGACGGCGAGGTCACCATCAAGCGTTTCGAGCGCAAGGGGCAGGGCATTCGCCTGTTGCCGCGCAACCCGGCCTATCAGCCGATCGAGGTTACCGACGACCACGAACTGTTTATCGAAGGTGTGTTCTGCGGTCTGGTGAGGCCAGGCTGATGGGCGCCGTGGTCGCACTGGATACCCTGTTCAATGGCGGACGGGTATGGAAAGGCCGCCCGGCGGCCGCGTCGGCCAGCCTGCAGCCGACGGGGCATGCTGCTTTGGATGCGGTGCTGCCCACCGGCGGCTGGCCGGAGGCGGCGCTGACGGAAATCCTCATCGCCGCCCAGGGCCTGGGCGAGCTGCAGTTGCTGTGGCCGAGCCTGGCGCGGCTGACCGCGGCGGGGGAGCGGGTGGTGCTGGTGGCGCCACCCTTCGTGCCCTATCCCCAGGCCTGGCAGAACGCCGGGGTGGATGTGCGCCAGCTGTCGATCATCCAGGCCGGGGAGCGCGATGCCTTGTGGGCCGCTGAGCAATGCCTGCGTTCCGGCAGTTGCGGCGCGGTGCTGTGCTGGCCGCAACAAGTCGACGACCGCGCCCTGCGGCGCTTGCAGGTGGCGGCGGAAAGCGGCCAGACCCTGGCCTTCGCCTACCGGTCCCTGGACGCCGCGCACAACCCGTCGCCGGCGGCCCTGAGGATCAGCGTGCAGGGTCGCCCCGTGCAGTTGCGGGTACTCAAGTGCCGGGGCGGGCTGGCCCATCCGGCCCCGATTGCCTGGCCCGCCGGGCACTGAGGTTGGCATGCGCTGGGTGTGCATTCTGTTCCCGCAATTGGCGCTGGACGCCGTGCTGCGTCAGCGCGCCGAACCCGAGGCGCCCCTGGCGCTGCTCAGTGGCACCCCGCAGCGCCGGGTGATCCAGGCGGTGAATGGCGCCGCCCGCGAGCTGGGCCTGCGCCCCGGGCAATCGCTGACCGCCGCCCAGGCCCTGACCAAGGCCTTTGCCAGCGCCGAATACGACCCCCGGCAGATCGAGCACTGGCAGCAGTTTCTCGCCGCCTGGGCCTATGGCTTCAGCTCCCAGGTCAGCGTGGCCTACCCCCGTACCCTGGTGCTGGAGATCGAGTCCAGCCTGGGCCTGTTCGGCCCCTGGCCGCAGCTGGAAGCGCGTCTGCGCCGGGAGTTGCAGGCCCTGGGCTTTCGCCATCGCATCGTCGCCGCGCCCAACCCGGCGGCGGCCCGGGTCCTGGCCAATGCCTATGACGGCTTGGCGGTGGCCGACGGCGAGGCCCTGGCCAGGGCCCTGGGGGCCATGCCCATCGAGCGCCTGGGGCTGGCCCCGGAACAGGCCACGGCCCTGTCGCGCATGGGGGTGCGCAGCTTCCAGCAGTTGCGGGAGCTGCCCCGGTCTAGCTTGGCCCGGCGTTTTGACGGCAGCCTGCTCAAGCACCTGGATACCCTGCTCGGTGAGCGTCCGCTGGGGCTGGCGTTCTATCAGCCGCCGGACCGTTTCGACCTGCGCATCGAGCTGAATTTCGATGTGCTATCCCATCAGGCGCTGCTGTTTCCCCTGCGCCGGCTGACTGCCGATCTGGCGGCCTTTCTCTGTGGCCGCGACAGCGGGGTGCAGCGTTTTGCCCTGCACCTGGAACATGCCGAAGGCGCCGACACCCTGATCCCGGTGGGGCTGCTCAGTGCCGAGCGCGATCCGGCGATGCTGTTTGAACTGGCCCGCGGGCGCCTGGAGCAGATCCAGGTGCCGGCGCCGGTGCGCAACCTGCGGCTGGTGGCCGAGGACTTGCCGCTGTTCGTGCCCCAGCACACTGAACTGTTCGATCCGCGTCCGCAGCAGAACCTGCCCTGGGAGCAGTTGCGCGAACGCCTGCGGGCACGCCTGGGGGATGACGCGGTGCAGGGCCTGGGGCATCGCTCCGATCATCGACCGGAGCGCAGTTGGCAGACCCAGACTGATCCGCGCCCCTGTCCGCTCAGCCCCGGATTGCGCCGTCCTGGTTGGCTGTTCACTGAACCCCAGGCCCTGAATGAAGGCAGCGTGCGGATTCTCATGGGCCCGGAGCGCATCGAGTCCGGCTGGTGGGACGGCGCCGACGTGCGCCGCGACTACTACCTGATCGAAACCGCGGCCGGCCAGCAGGGCTGGGCCTATCGTCAGGTCGGCGAGCCCGGGCCCTTGCTGCTGCAAGGCTGGTTCGCATGAGGGCTTACGCCGAGCTGCACTGCCTGTCCAACTTCAGTTTCCAGCGCGGAGCTTCCAGCGCTCAGGAACTGTTCCAGCGCGCCAAGGCCCTGGACTATCAGGCCCTGGCGATCACTGATGAATGCACCCTGGCGGGGATTGTCCGGGCCTGGCAGGCCTCACGCGATACTGGCCTCAAGCTGATCATCGGCAGCGAAATGCAGGTCGAGGACGGCCCGCGCCTGGTGCTGCTGGTGGAGGACCTGGCGGGTTACCAGGGCCTGTGCCGGTTGATCACCCGGGCCCGGCGCCGGGCGGAGAAGGGCAGTTATCGCCTGCTGCGCGAGGACTTCATCGAACCCTTGCCGGGGCTGCTGGCCCTGTGGCTGACGGACGATGGCCCGGCGACGGAGCACAGCCACTGGCTGCGCCAGATATTTCCCGAGCGCCTATGGCTGGCGCTGGAACTGCATTGCGGCCAGGACGATGCCCGGCACCTGCAACAGCGGCTGGCCCTGGCCCGGCAACTGGGGCTGCCGGCCGTGGCCTGTGGCGATGTGCACATGCACGTGCGCGGGCGCCGGGCCTTGCAGGACACCATGACCGCGATCCGCCATCACCTGCCGGTGGCCGAGGCCGGGCAGCGGCTGTTCGCCAACGGCGAGCGTCACCTGCGCCCCATCGAGGTGCTGCAAGGCCTGTACCCGCAGGCCTTGCTCGACGAATCGCTGGTCATCGCCGGACGCTGCGTGTTCGACCTCGGCCAGTTGCGCTACCAATACCCCCGGGAGCTGGTGCCCGACGGCCATGACGCCGGCTCCTGGCTGCGGGTGCTGACCCAGCGCGGCATTCTGCGCCGCTGGCCCGGTGGAGCCCGGGCCGAGGTGCTGCAGCAGATCGAGCATGAGCTGACGTTGATCAGCGACCTGGGCTACGAGAGCTACTTTCTTACCGTGCACGACATCGTCGATTTTGCCCGGCGCCAGCACATTCTCTGCCAGGGCCGGGGTTCGGCGGCCAACTCGGTGGTGTGTTTCGTCCTCGGCATCACCGAGATCGACCCGGACCGCTCGACCCTGTTGTTCGAGCGCTTCCTGTCCAGGGAACGCAACGAGCCGCCGGACATCGACGTCGACTTCGAACACGAGCGCCGCGAAGAGGTGCTGCAGTACGTGTTCCAGCGTTACGGCCGGCACCGCGCGGCGCTGACCGCGGTGGTCAGCACCTACCACGGCGCCGGGGCGGTGCGCGATGTGGCCAAGGCCCTGGGCTTGCCGCCGGATCAGGTCAACGCTCTGGCCGACTGCTGCGGCCACTGGAGCGATACGCCGCCCAGCGTCGAGCGTCTGCAGGAGGCCGGTTTCGACCCCGAGAGCCCGGTGCTGCGCCGGGTCCTGAGCCTGACCGGGCAGTTGATCGGCTTTCCCCGGCACCTGTCCCAGCACCCCGGCGGCTTCGTGATTTCCGAGCAGCCCCTGGACCATCTGGTGCCGGTGGAGAACGCGAGCATGGCCGAGCGCACGGTGATCCAGTGGGACAAGGACGACCTGGACATGGTCGGCCTGCTCAAGGTGGACATCCTCGCCCTGGGCATGCTCAGCGCCATCCGCCGCTGTTTCGACCTGATCCACGGCTATCGCGGCCAGCGCTACAGCCTCACCAGCATTCCGGCCGAAGACCCGGCCACTTACCAGATGATCGGCCGCGCCGACACCATTGGTGTGTTCCAGATCGAGTCCCGGGCGCAGATGTCGATGCTGCCCCGGCTCAAGCCACAGAACTTCTATGACCTGGTGATCGAGGTGGCCATCGTCCGCCCCGGGCCGATCCAGGGCGGCATGGTCCATCCCTACCTGCGTCGGCGTAACCGTGAAGAGCCGGAGACGTATCCGTCGCCGAAGTTGGAAGCGGTGCTCAAGCGAACTCTGGGCGTGCCGCTGTTTCAGGAGCAGGTGATGCAGATCGCCATTGTCGCCGCCGACTACACCCCGGGCGAGGCCGACCAGTTGCGCCGTTCCATGGCCGCCTGGAAGCGCCACGGCGGCCTGGAGCCGCACCGCGAACGGCTGCGCCAGGGCATGCGCAAGAACGGCTACAGCGACGAGTTCGCGGCGCAGATCTTCGAGCAGATCAAGGGCTTTGGCAGCTACGGCTTTCCCGAATCCCATGCCGCCAGTTTTGCCTTGCTGACCTACGCCAGTTGCTGGCTCAAGTGCCACGAACCGGCGGCCTTCGCCTGCGCCCTGATCAACAGCTGGCCCATGGGTTTCTACAGTCCGGACCAGATCCTCCAGGACGCCCGGCGCCACGGTCTGCAGATCCTGCCGGTGGAGGTGAGCGCCAGTGACTGGGACTGCAGCCTGGAGCCGCTCCCTGCCCAACCCGGACGGTCTGAAAAGGGCCTGTCCGGGCAGCCGGCCGTGCGCCTGGGGCTGCGCATGATCAAGGGCTTTCGCCAGGAGGACGGCCAACGCATCGAGAGCGCACGCCGGCAGCGGGGCTTTGTCGATATTGCCGACCTGGCCGAGCGCGCCCGGCTGGACGTCCGCGCCCAGGAGCTGCTGGCGGATGCCGGAGCCCTGCGGGCGCTGGCCGGGGATCGCTACCGGGCACGCTGGGAAGTGGCCGGGGTGGAGAAGCAACTGGGGCTGTTCGCCGATCTGCCACGCCAGGAGGAGGCCCCGGTGAACCTGCCCCGGCCCAGCGTCGGCGAAGACTTGCAGGCCGATTACCACAGCCTCGGCACCACCCTGGGGCCCCATCCTCTGGCGCTGCTGCGTGCGCAGCTCAAGGCCCGGCGCTGCCGCAGTTCCCGCGAGTTGCTGGCGGTGGAGCACGGGCGTTCGGTGAGCGTGGCCGGGCTGGTCACCGGGCGCCAGCGCCCGGGCACCGCCAGCGGGGTGACCTTCGTCACCCTGGAAGACGAGTTCGGCAACGTCAACGTGGTGGTCTGGCGCGACCTGGCCGAACGCCAGCGTCGGGTACTGGTGGGTTCGCAGTTGCTCAAGGTCGACGGCACCCTGGAAACCGAGGGCGAAGTGCGCCACCTGATTGCCGGGCGCCTGACGGATCTGAGCCCGTTGCTGGCTGGCATCAGCGTGCGCAGTCGGGATTTTCGCTGACTGCCGCCGAGCCTCTGGCGATCTCAGGACTTTGCGTCTCCTGCGTCGGAATGCCGCCCAAGCCGTTCGCAGCCTGCGGCAGCGGCTACACAAGCCTGGCTCGGCACTGGCCTGTAGCCGCTGCCGAGCTTTGGCGAGGCTGCGCAAAGGCCTGCAGGGCCTTGCTTGGCGATCTGCCGCCGGCCTCTAGCGATCTCAGGACTTTGCGTCTCCTGCGGAGCCGTTCGCAGCCTGCGGCAGCGGCTACAAAAGTCAGGCTCGGCACTGGCCTGTAGCCGCTGCCGAGCCCTGGCGAGGCTGCGCAAAGGCCCGCAGAGCCTTGCTTGGCGATCTGCCGCCGAGCCTCTGGCGGTCTCAGGACTTTTGCGTCTCCTGCGTCGGAATGCCGCCCAAGCCGTTCGCAGCCTGCGGCAGCGGCTACACAGCTCCCGGCCCCGAGGTTTTGCGAGCGGACACAGGTGGACGCTGATGATTTTTTATTCCTTTTCGGCATGGTGGCGCTTTGGCATAATCGCCGCCGATGATGCCCCCTGCATCAAGTTTCAGAACGTCCCGCCGATGCTTTTCCAGCCCCCACAGACTGGGGCCAGAGGCTTACGGCAGGGCGAAAGTGCATCGAGACGGTGCACCCAAATGGATACTCAGAAAGGAACCTAGAGTGAGAGTGATCTCGAAGTTGATGTTGTCCGCTGCAGCACTGGCGGTGCTGACGGGCATGAGCGGTTGTGCCACTGAAAGCTCCCGCGCCTTGCCGGTGGAAAAGGTCCAGAGCGCCAGCCAGGTGTGGACCGGGGCCCGGGTGCCGATGGCGGTGGGCAAGTTCGATAACCGTTCCAGCTACATGCGCGGGATTTTCTCCGACGGCGTCGACCGCCTCGGCGGCCAGGCCAAGACCATCCTCATCACCCACCTGCAGCAGACCAACCGGTTCAACGTGCTGGATCGCGACAACATGGGCGAGATCCAGCAAGAAGCGGCGATCAAGGGCCAGGCGCAGAAACTCAAGGGCGCGGATTTCGTGGTCACCGGCGACGTCACCGAGTTCGGCCGCAAGGAAACCGGCGACCACCAGCTGTTCGGCATTCTCGGTCGCGGCAAGACCCAGGTGGCCTACGCCAAGGTGGCGTTGAACATCGTCAATATCAGCACTTCCGAAGTGGTCTATTCGACCCAGGGTGCCGGCGAGTACGCCCTGTCCAACCGTGAAGTGATCGGCTTCGGCGGCACCGCTTCCTACGACTCGACCCTCAACGGCAAGGTGCTGGACCTGGCCATGCGCGAGGCGGTCAACCGCATGGTCGAAGCCATCGATGCCGGGGCCTGGAAACCCGGCCGCTGATCAATACTGCTGACAGGGAGACGTAAGCATGTTCAAGACCTTCACCGCGCGGCCACTGCTGGCCGGCGCCTTGCTGGGCAGCGTTTTGCTGGCTGGCTGCAGCGGGCCGAAGACGCTGTACCAGTGGGAAACCTACCAGGCCCAGACCTACGAATACTTCAAGGGCGAGGAAGCCCGCGAGGCCCAGGTCGAGGCGCTGGAGCGCGACCTGCAGAAGATCAAGTCCACCGGCAAGGCGGTGCCGCCGGGTTACCACGCCCACCTGGGCATGCTCTACGCGGGCCTGGGCAAGGATGACCAGATGGTGCAGCAGTTCAATACCGAGAAGGCGCTGTTCCCCGAGTCCGCCTCGTACATGGACTTTCTGTTGAAGAACGCCAAGCAGGGAGCCGCTAAATGAACTTCACCACCTTGCGCAACCTCCTGGGCCTGTTGAGTGTCAGCCTGCTGGTGGGCTGCGCTGCACCCAAGACCGTGGACTATTCGGCCTACAAGCAGGCCCGGCCGAAGTCGATCCTGGTGCTGCCGCCACTCAATGAGTCGCCGGACGTCAAGGCCACCTACAGCATGCTGTCCCAGGTGACCTTTCCCCTGGCCGAAGCCGGTTACTACGTGATGCCGATTGCCGTGGTGGATGAAACCTTCCGCCACAACGGGCTGACCAACCCGGCGGACATCCATGGCCTGTCGCCGGCCAAGCTCAACCAGATCTTCGGCGCCGACGCCGGGCTGTACATCACGGTCAAGGAATATGGCACCAGCTACATGTTGATCAGCAGCGAGACCGTGGTCACCGCCAGCGCCACCCTGGTAGACCTCAAGACCGGCACCACCCTGTGGACCGGCAGCGCTCGCGCCTCCAGCGAGGAAGGCAACAGCGGCAACAGCGGCGGCCTGGTTGGCATGCTGATCACTGCCGCGGTGAAGCAGATCATCAACACCTCCACCGACGCCGGGCACCCGATCGCCGGCATCACCAGCCAGCGCCTGCTGTCGGCCGGGCAACGCACCGGTCTGCTGTACGGTCCGCGCTCGCCGAAATACGGCACCGACTGAGGCCTTGCGGGCGGGCAATCCGCCCTTTACCAGGGGGGCGCTTAGCGGCGTCCTCCTGGACTGGCCGGGATCGCCTATTCTGTGTGTTCAGTGCTGTTGAACCGGGCGTGTCCAGGTTTTCCGGTCCAGGGCTGAAAACCGTGAAACCATCCGCCCGGGCCGTGCTCAAAGGCTCTGGAGGCTGTGCGCAACCTCTTGAAAACCCATGCTGTATCACGTTTTTCGTAGAGTCCGTTCATGCCGTTCTTATCAGATCATCACGGGTGCCAGGGGTGGAAAGGCGAGATGGCCGAACGCATCCGTGCCTTCGACTGGTCCGTCACCAGCCTGGGTTCATTGCAGCACTGGAGCCATAGCCTGCGCAGCACGGTGCAACTGATGCTCGGCTCGCCGGTGCCGATGGTGATGCTCTGGGGGCCGCTGGGCTACATGATCTACAACGATGCCTACGCGGTGTTCGCTGGCGGGCGCCACCCTTATCTGCTGGGCTGCGCGGTGGAGCTGGGCTGGCCGGAAGTGGCCGAGTTCAATCGCGGCGTGATGAACACCTGCCTCAGTGGCGGCACCTTGTCCTATCGCAACAAGGAACTGGTGCTGCTGCGCAACGGCGAACCGGAAAACGTCTGGCTGGACCTCTACTACAGCCCGGTGGCCGGTGATGACCAGGCACCCGCCGGGGTCATTGCGATCGTCGTGGAAACCACCGCCCATGTGATTTCCGAACAGCGCCGGCAGGCCGCCGAGGATGATCTGCGGCAAATGACCCGCAACCTCGAGCAGCGGGTGCTGGAAGAGGTCAATGCACGGCTGAGCGCCGAGGAGCAGTTGCGTCAGGCACAGAAGCTTGAAGCCATTGGCGGCCTCACCGGTGGCGTGGCCCATGACTTCAATAACCTGCTGCAAGTGATTTCCGGCAACCTGCACCTGCTGGCCCGCCATGAGCCGGACAACGCCAATGTGCAGCGCCGCACCGGGGCTGCACTGGCGGCGGTGGAGCGCGGGGCCAAGCTGTCGACCCAACTGTTGGCCTTTGCCCGACGCCAGCCGTTGTCGCCGGCGATCTACAACCCGCACCATCTGTACGAGGGGCTGGGTGAACTGCTGCAGCGTGCCCTGGGTGAAACCATTGCTATCAAGGTGCAACTGCCCGACCAGCCCTGGTGCATTCATGTGGACCGCAATCAGTTGGAAAACGCCGTGCTCAACCTGGCAATCAATGCCCGGGACGCCATGGGCGGCGAGGGCACCATCAGCATCAGCGCGGAGAATCTGCTGCTGGACCGCAGCTTCTGTACCGGCAAGGACATCATCCCCGGCGAGTACCTGCGCCTGACCGTGGCCGACAGCGGCAGCGGCATGTCCCCTGAAGTGCTCAAGCAGGCTTTCGAGCCGTTTTTCACCACCAAGTCCGACGGCCATGGCACCGGCCTGGGCCTGAGCATGGTGTTCGGGTTCGTCAAGCAGAGCGGCGGCCATATCGACATCCTCAGCCTTCCCGGGCAGGGCACCCGGGTGCAGATGTATTTCGCCCGCAGTGCCGCTCAGGAGGCCCAGCGTGCGCCGGCCTGCCCGGCGCGTGGGCCAGGAGGGCAGGCGTGCATCCTGGTGGTGGAGGACAACGCCGATGTGCGCAGTGCAGCGGTGGAAATGCTCAAGCACGAGGGCTATCAGGTGCGTGCCGCGACCAATGGCGATGCCGCCATGCAATTGCTGATGGCAGGGCTCAAGGTCGACCTGATCTTCACCGATGTGGTGATGCCCGGTCTGATCAAGAGCACCGATCTGGCCACCTGGGCCAGGACCCAGGCACCGCCGATTGCGGTGCTGTTCACCTCGGGGCACACCCGGGACATGATTTCGCGCAATCATCAGCTCAGCCCGGACACTCATCTGTTGAGCAAGCCTTACGGCCCCGAGGACCTGAGCGCCATGGTGCGCTCCTTGCTGGGGGCCTGAGTCCTTTGCGCACCGCCGCTTCAGGGCTTGCCCCGGCACCTGCAGGTTGTGTGATGATCGCCGCTCGCGCCGTTTGCGACACTTCCCGAATTTCGACTCCAGGCAGGTCCATGACTTCTTCGCGCAACGCCCCCCATGATCCCCTGACGCGCACGCTGCCCACCCACAGTTCCGGTTTTGTCCGGGTGCGTGGCGCCCGCGAACACAACCTGAAGAATGTCGACGTGGACATTCCCCGGGATGCCCTGGTGGTGTTCAGTGGGGTGTCCGGCTCGGGCAAGTCGTCCCTGGCCTTCTCGACCCTGTACGCCGAGGCCCAGCGCCGCTATTTCGAATCGGTGGCGCCCTATGCCCGACGGCTGATCGATCAGGTGGGGGTGCCGGATGTGGACCGGATCGACGGCCTGCCGCCGGCGGTGGCCCTGCAACAGCAGCGCGGTACGCCGAGCACGCGTTCTTCGGTGGGCAGCGTGACCACCTTGTCCAGCCTGGTGCGCATGCTCTATTCCCGGGCCGGCAGTTACCCGCCGGGGCAGGCGATGCTGTATGCCGAGGACTTCTCGCCGAACACACCCCAGGGTGCCTGCCCCGAGTGTCACGGCCTGGGCCGGGTGTATGAGGTCAACGAAGCGACCATGGTCCCGGACCCTTCGCTGACCATCCGCCAGCGCGCCGTGGCTTCCTGGCCCCTGGCCTGGCAGGGGCAGAACCTGCGGGACATCCTGGTGACCCTGGGCTACGACGTGGACATTCCCTGGCGCGAACTGCCGAAAAAGCAGCGCGACTGGATTCTCTTCACCGAGGAAACCCCCACGGTGCCGGTGTACGCCGGGCTGACGCCGGAGCAGACCCGTGAAGCCCTCAAGCGTCAACAGGAGCCCAGCTACATGGGCACCTTCAGTGGTGCCCGGCGCTACGTGTTGCACACCTTCACCCACACCATGAGTGCGCTGATGAAAAAGCGCGTGTCGCAATTCATGCGCGGCAGCCCGTGCCCGCTGTGCGCAGGCAAGCGCCTCAAGCGCGAGGCGCTGTCGGTGACCTTTGCCGGGCTGGATATTGGCGAACTGTCGCGCCTGCCGTTGCTGCAACTGGCCGAGGTGCTCAGGCCCGTGGCGGCGGCCGACTACCTGGAGCAGGCGGCCGCCGGTGATGAGGTGCTGAGCCAGGCGCAGACCCGGGCTGCGCGTCAGCAGCGCCATGCCCAGGGTGCCCCGGAGCACCGTGGCGCGCCGGATGTGCGGCATACCCCCAACCTGTCCCTGGAGAAGCGCCTGGCCGCGCAACGCATCGCCCAGGATCTGCTGGAACGGGTCAGCACCCTGACCGACCTGGGGCTGGGTTACCTGGCCCTGGAGCGCAGCACCCCGACCCTGTCGTCCGGCGAGTTGCAGCGCCTGCGCCTGGCCACGCAATTGGGGTCGCAGTTGTTCGGGGTGATCTATGTACTGGATGAGCCTTCGGCGGGCCTGCACCCGGCGGACGCGCAGGCCCTGTTCGAGGCCTTGCAACGACTCAAGGCCGCGGGCAACTCAGTGTTTGTTGTGGAGCACGATGTGCAGACCATGCGCCGCGCCGACTGGCTGGTGGACGTTGGCCCGGCGGCGGGGGAGCGCGGCGGCCAGGTGCTGTATAGCGGGCCGCCAGCGGGGTTGGTCGCCATCGAAGCCTCCCAGACCCGGGCCTATCTGTTTGCCGAACAGGCCCCGACCCGGCGTACTCCGCGCCAGCCCCGGGGCTGGCTGCGCCTGGAGGGCATCACCCGCAATAACCTCAAGGACCTGGACGCGGCGTTTCCCCTGGGCTGTTTCACCGCCGTGACCGGGGTTTCCGGTTCCGGTAAATCCAGCCTGGTGAGTCAGGCCCTGCTGGAACTGGTGGGGGCCCACCTGGGTAAGGTGGCCGGCGGCGAGGAGGCGCCGCAGCTGGACCTGGAAGACGACGAGCCGCAGAGCAGCGGCGGCCGGGTCAGTGCCGGCCTGGAGCAGATCAAGCGCCTGGTGCAGGTGGACCAGAAACCCATCGGCCGTACCCCGCGCTCCAATCTGGCGACCTACACCGGGTTGTTCGATCAGGTGCGCAAGTTGTTTGCCGCCACCCCCGCCGCCCGGGAGCGCGGCTTTGACGCCGGGCAGTTTTCCTTCAACGTGGCCAAGGGCCGTTGCTCGGCCTGCGAGGGCGAAGGCTTTGTCAGCGTCGAGTTGCTGTTCATGCCCAGCGTCTTCGCCCCGTGCCCGACTTGCCAGGGGGCCCGTTACCACCCCGAGACTCTGGCCGTGACCTGGCAGGGCCTGAACATCGCCCAGGTACTGCAACTGAGTGTCGAACAGGCCTTGCCGGTGTTCGCGCAACAGCCCGGCATCCGTCGCGCTTTGCAAGTGCTGCGCGACATCGGCCTGGACTACCTGCGCCTGGGCCAGCCGGCCACCGAGCTCTCCGGCGGCGAGGCCCAGCGCATCAAGCTAGCCACCGAGCTGCAACGCAATGCCCGGGGCGCCACCCTGTACGTGCTGGACGAACCCACCACCGGCCTGCACCCACGGGATGTGGACCGTCTGCTGGAACAGTTGGACAAACTGGTGGAGGCGGGCCACAGCGTGGTGGTGGTCGAGCATGACATGCGCCTGGTGGCCCAGGCCGACTGGGTCATGGACATCGGCCCGGGCGCGGGCGACCAGGGCGGCACTCTGGTGGCCTGCGGCACGCCGGCGCATGTGGCCACACAGCGCAACAGCCGTACCGCGGCGTTCCTGGCCCAGGCCCTGGCCGGAAATTGATCCAGAACAGGTGCCCGTGACGAACGGTGACCGCTGGTCTGATTGGCGGTCGACAGACCCGGGGCGCCGAGCCCATTCTGATCACTGGCAGGGGCGTAATGAAGCCCTTGTTGCCATCAACCACGGAGGTGTTCCATGCCGGTGATCCACGACCTTTACCAGGACCTGAGCTGCAGCAAAGAGGACATTCAACAGCGTCGGGCCAGTGACCCCCACCTGAATGCGCTGTTCGACAAGTACACCAGCATCGACAACCAGGTGCTCAAGGCCGAAGCAGCCGCCGCCGCGGACGACGAACTGAAGAAACTCAAGGAAAAGCGCCTGCTGATCAAGGACGAAATCTCCGAGAAACTCACCGCCCGTTCCTGAGTCCCCCCTGTGACAAGGGCCTGACAACGTCAGCAATCCTTCGCGCAATGACAGCGGCCCTAATCGATAGTGAGCCGCTGGCAGGGGCAAGGTAGCCAGTGGACTTGTACCTCTCAGGTTGCAGAGCTGATAGCCGGATCGCAACAAAATATGCTGCAGCGCATCACCTACGGTGGCATCCAATCTGGGAGGGATAGTGACTTCCACCACTTGCTGCAGTAGGTCGCGCTGGTGATGCTCTGGAACCAGCTTGACGAGGGGGTAACGTCCGTAACGGACCACGGGCACGTTACTCTGGATCGCTTCCTTGATTGTTTTGAATGGAACAATGTCGGCTGAAGATGATGGGAACTGAAGTGCCACGCATCCGGACAGCAAGCACAAGCGGGGTAATGGGATGAGTGAGCGAAAGGCGAAGGTGCACATGCGGCAAATCCCTGGGGTCGGTGATGTGCCACCATCGCTCTCTATGTGTTAGTCATCAGTAAACAATGGGTATTTCTGATGATCCGGATTATTGCCACGGGACTGGAGGGGGCGTACGAGCACTAGCTGATTACGGAACCCTTGGGGCCACTCGCAATTAAGCTGGCGCCACAAGCGGTTTTCATACCGTCCAGAGCTACAGGTGTACCGTCCACGCTGTAGGTACTGCTGCCTTCTGCCATGGGGAATACGCCCTTGCATAATGGGCAGCTCACCATGTGACCAACGCCCGCTATGGGCTTCCCATTGAGGTTGGTTTGGGAGAATGCTCCAAGTACCGTTCCACCGTGGGTGGTGGAGTCGCCTAAACGAATGATGTCCTTCACTACACGCACTCCTTCAAGAGGTAGAGACATGGAACGAGGGGGGACTAAGCCCCTGGAATTATCCTCATAGTAACGAACGTCAGAGCTGGCGACGTAGCAGCTACTGTGCACTATCAGGCGATAAGTGTCAGCGATCTAACCCAGCGCATACTTGAAATTCTAAGGGATCAGACAACCGGGATTAAATGGCTTTGATTGAGGTTTCTTAACGCACTTAGATTGCCCGCCGAAAGAGGGGTATGCTTTCTAGAATACTCAAGAAGCTCTTCATTCCACTTCTTTTTCTCAAGTGCAACAGCTTCTGAGTCTCCACTTTCATAGCCTAATATATCAATCGCCTCCGATACTTTCTGAAGAGCATGCTCCGCGATTTTCTGCTCAGGATTCTTTATGTGGCTAAGGCAATAGTATGTGCAAATAAAGGTATGCTGAACCTGGTCCACTAAAACATTGCTGTAATCTTCGGTATCTGGGATTAAGGTATCAAAAGTCTCTAGTAACCTGCCAACCATAACCTTGTCAGCCTGTCCTAAGGACGTTTCAAATGTTCCAGCAGTAGTAGATTTTCGTTTCTGTGCCATTGGGTCAAGCTCACCATGAGCATCATTTGCAAGTTGCTGAGTGATGCTACAGCTGCATACCCCTCCAGCAGCCGTCTTTTGAAGTCCACGTGGCTCTACTGGGATACTTATTTTTGATGCAGGACACTAGGTCTTGGTTGCTGCTGTCCCCGTAGAACTCATTGTTTTCAGCTCAGCAGGCTAAGTCTTCGGTTCTATCTTCAGGGTCACTCCACTAGACATTATCTGTAAATCGACAGCTCGAAATTGTAAGGTTGATAAGTTGTATGGTGCCTCAACATAAAATCCCAATGCCTCAATATCTCTTTCAAGTCTGTCTGTCTCGATTAGTAACTGATGGTTGGCTGCATGTTCATGCTCGCAAAAAAGTGAGGTGTATTGTTCGAAATTGCTCGTTGGGATTAACTCTCCTTCGATAAGGTTGTCGAATATTTTTGAAATTATTATTTTTCCGCACGTATTGTCATTTTTATCTTTTAAATGAAGTTCTTCTATTTTGTACATTTGCTTTTCTCCCCTAGAGCTACGGAAAGCTGTTCGAGATTTTGATTGTTGAATCCATCGGCTCCATTAGGATGAATTATTCGAGCATGATTAGGGAATCTACTTGTTGGATCTTCAATAACATCAAACCCTGCGGAACGAATCGCATCTGCGCTTCCTGATGAAACGGTTTCAGATGCTTTGTGTAGCCCTGTAGCTTTCGGGAACGCGTCTCTCATCTGTTGCGCCGCACTACAAGGACAGCAACTGTGAAGAACTGATATTCCGGGAGGAGATAGCGCGGCTTCTGCCGGTTTAAGTTGTAGATTTTCAACCGAGTTTCCTCCAATTCGGTTAACTCTGGTGGAACCTGGCAGAGGTTTCCCTGCAAGGCCTAGCGCGTCAGCCCAAACGACTGGATTTGGGGCGAACTGAAAAATGTTCAACCCACCTGCGTACCCAATCGGATCCTTACCAACAAACCGCCCCACCCCGGGATCATAGTACCTATACCGGTTGTAATGCAGTCCCGTCTCATGATCGTGATACTGCCCCTGAAACCTGATCGGGTTGGCAATCCCTTGCTGCGATGCGCTGCTTGATCGCTCTTCTTTTATCCCGACCCAAACTTTGCGATGCCAGGGTACTCCTGCAGTAGATTGTTGTCACAGTGTTTGTTGTTTTGGATTAAATCCATATGCAGTCATGTGTAAAATATCAAAGGAGTATTAAGGTGTCGCATAATAAGCGCTCTGCTGGTTTGTTGAGTGTAATTTTGTTGCTCATTTTGTTAGTTTGAGTTTTCCTGTGTCTTGCGTTTCTTTTATGTGTTGGATGGCAAGCGTAAGTTGTTTTGGGGATGCAAGATTGTAGTTGTGATTTTTTAATATTAAATTAAGTGGTTCTATTGATGAAAAGTATGTTTCGAGCCTCCAGCTATCTAAGAGGTCTGGTGAGTTTTCTATGTCAGTATGGGCGTCTATTTCGGCATTTGTTTGTTGGTTTTTAAAGCATACTCCCGCGCCATGTTTTCTAAATAACCATGTTTCACCGTTGTAAAAAATTTTTCCGGTTTTAGCCCAGGTTTTCCCATTGGGGTTGATGGATAAGTATATTTCTAGCAGTTTTTTTTGAGTTATTGATAATCTTTTTAGAATGTCAATAAGCTCTAGCGGGGTTATGTCTTTCATTTGCACCTCGAATCAAACATGTCATCCTCAAGTCTGGTGGCGGTTGTTGGGTCAACGTCGTGAATTACAACTGGAACCTTCTCTACTCGTGATCTTACGGCAGCCTGGCTGCGGTGATGCCCATCAATAATAATCAACTTCCCATCTACTTCGGCTACATCAATTGGGTGGTTTTCGTCAAACCCTTCGCTCCTCATTTTTTTGCTGAGTTTATCTACCTTGTTTCTAGACATCTCTTCGCGTGTTTGTCTCGAGTTGAGGTTTCGAGGATCGACTTTTTTGGGTGCTGGGCAAATTACGCAGCTACAATGAGTATCGCCAATTTTCTTAGCCAACCCTAACGGATCAATCCATTCAATCGGGTTCGGTGCATATTGGAACAGGTTCAACCCACCCGCATACCCAATCGGATCCTTACTAACAAACCGCCCCACCTCCGGATCATAGTACCTATACCGGTTGTAATGCAGCCCAGTCTCTGGATCGTGATACTGCCCCTGGAACCTGAGCGGGTTGGTAATCCCTTGCTGCAATGCGCTGCTTGATCGCTCTTCTTTGATCCCACCCCAAGCCTTGTACTGCGCACTCCAGGCCATTTCACCCGTCTGATCAGTCAGCTCCTGCGGTGTCCCCAGGTGGTCGCACTGATACCAGGCCAGTGCATCGATCTCCATGGGTTTTGGCGCATCGGCCCAAAGCGGGTCGTTTTCCTGTTGGTAAAACGCTCCGTATTCGGGCTCCGGGATCAGCGGAATAAATCGCTTGTGCACTGCCTGGGCCACTGGCACAAAACTGCCCGGTTCATAGAGGTAGTGGGTGGTGCGTGCACCTTCTCCGGCCTTGTCCGGTGCCCGGCTTTCCCAGGCGAGGGTATCGCCATCCCAACCGTACAGCGTCACGCCGCAATCGAACTGGCGATTGCGTTTCAGGCGCTCAAGCCGGTTCAGTTCGGAACCATCCTCCGGCCGGTCCTGGTAGTGAGCCTCGGTCTGTTTGTACAACCGTCGGCCCAGAGCGTCGTAGGCATAGTTGGCTTGTAGACGGTCGTCGCGGTAGCTCACCAGGCGGTCGAACAGGTCCCAGGTGAAGTGGCTGCGCTGGCCGTCACGCAGGCGTTGGGCGAGGTTGCCACGATCGTCGTATTGGTAGTGGGTGCCGGCGTACTCGCGCAGCAGGTTGTCCAGCAAGCGGCTGCGGGGCAGGCCGCGTTGTGGAAGATCCGCTGTTTTGGGGTCGAGGAGGTTGCTGGCGGGGTCGAAGGCAAAGGTCTCTTGCCCAAGGCGCGAGGTTGCGCTGAGCAGGCGACCCACTGGGTCGTATTGGTAGCTCAGCGAGCCGCGGCGGCTGTCGTCGATTTGCAGCAGTTGGCCGATAGCGTCGTATTGGTAACCACGCTTGATCAATGTGCTCTTGCCGTCGCCGCTGCCCAGCCATTGTTCCTGGAGACGTCCGAGCGGGTCCCACTTTTGCGTCTGGAGCAGTTGGTTGCCCTGGTGTCGGGCGACTTCGCGGTGCAGGTCGTCGCGTTCGTAGGCCAGTAGTTCATGCGCGTCCAGACGCATGCCGAGCAGGTGCCCGCTGCCATAGGTCAACCAACTGACCTTGTGGCCATCAGGGCGGACGGTGGCGATGCGCTGGTTGAGGGCGTCGTACTGGTGCTGCCAGACCGCGACCTGAGGTTGTTTCAGGCAGCTGTAGTGTTGATGCTCGCGTGTCAGGTTGCCGGCGGCATCGTGGAAGAACTGCAACTTGCTGTCGTTGTTGCTGGCCAGCAGCAGGTTGCCATTGCCATCGTAGGCATAGCGTTCAAGCTGCTCCTTGGCTTTCGAAGAGTCGGCGCCGTCAACGCTGAGGCTGGCCCGGCGTTCGGTCAGTCGGCCCATGGGGTCGAACTCGAGGCTGATGACGCGCTGGCCATCGATGGCCCGGGCGAGTCGGCCTGTTTCAGGGGCGTATTCATAGCGGGTGTTGTGCCCGTCGAAACCTGCTTCTTTAAGCAGGCGACCGACCGGGTCATAAACGAAAGTGGTGTATTGCTCGTTTTCGTTTTGCAGGCGCTGCAGTCGCCCGAGCCGGTCCCATTGATAACGCAGGGTTTGTCCGGCGGCATCGATGCGTTCGGTCAGCAGTCCCGCTTCGCTGTAGGACCAGGAAGTGGCTAGACCCAGGGCGTCGATATGACCGAGTAGCCGGCCCTCGGCATCGCGCTCAAAGCGTTCCTCGGTCTTGTCGGGATGAACAATGACGGCCAACTGGCCGGCGTCATAGTGGTAGCTGGTTTTTTGACCCAGGGCGTCGGTGAAACAGATCAGTTGACCTCGGGCATCGTATTCCCAGGCACTGGCTTTGCCGGAGCAGTCGACATAGTCGGTGAGCTGCCCGCTGTCGTTGTACTTCAGCTTTTTTTCATTGCCATTGGCATCGGTAATGGCAGTGGGCAGGCCCATCTGGTTGTACTTGTATTCGGTCTTGTTGCCGAGGGGATCGACGGCCTCGGTGAGGTTGCCGCGCAAGTCGTAGTCACGGCTCCATTGACCCCCTTCGGCGTCGCTGATCTTGATCAGTTGGTCCTGGGCATCCCAGGCGTAGTGCACGGTGTTGCCATCTGCTTGCGTATGCTCAAGCAGGTTGACCCCTCGCTCGTCATAGGCATAGCGATCCTCGCTACCGTCGGTGTGAACGTGACGAACGACGTTCTTGGCATCGTCGCGGAAGAACCATTCCGAGAGACCGTCCGGGTGTAGAACACGATAGGGGTAGCCGAGGCTGTCGTAGTAGTGCCAGGTTTCGTGGCCATTGGCGTCTGTGACGTAGGTCAGACGGATATTGCGGTCCCACTCCAGGCGCGTTTCGAAACTGCCATCGTCGGCCCATTCATGGATGGCGCGAGCATCGGGGCCTTCGCCTTGCCAGCGCAAGTTCATCCCGCGGCCGCTACGGTCCGTGTAGCGGGTAATGAGGTGGTGCTGGTACTGGTAGGTCCAGGTCGCGGCGTTCTCGTCCTGGGCGAGAATCAGGTCCCCGGCGACATCGTATTGATAAAGACTCAGGCGACGCAGGGGGTCTTTTTCACCCATCAGCCACAGGCCAGTAATGCGGCCTTGTTCGTCCACCAGGGTGCCAAGGTGGGTATGCACCTGACCGGGTTCGTCCTGATAGGTCATCAAGTCGGACAGCACAGCCTTTTTGCCCATGCGGTGTTCATAGCCCAGCAGCATGCCGGCACCGCCACGCAGTTCGATTTGCACGAGCAAAAAACGCTCGCCATCGCGGCGATAGGTTTCCCGCCGGTCGAAGCCGCGACATAGGGCAATTTGCACATCGCTGACGCGAATCAGCGTGAGGTTTTCCACTCGATCATCGTGGGCTTCACCCACCTTGGGCAGTGGGTAGTCGAAGCTGCGTCCATCGGCCGCGTGGTAGCGCAAACCATCACCAATCAGGTCCAGGCGTGTGGTGAAGGGGGTGATCCAGCGTGCGCCCAGTTCATCGTCATCGTAGGCACTTAGGCTGGAGCGGTACGTCCGGGTCCAGTCGATGGGGAAGGGGCCGGGCAAGGTGAAATCGGTATGGGAAATGATCTCGCTGCCCATGGCAAAACTGATGCTGCCGCAGGTGCCGGTGCAGGTACCGGCCTTTTGAGGGGATGGGTCCTGGGTGGCCGGCCCTTGCCGGGATTGCCCTTCCAACTGGTTGCCACTGCGCTGATCCCGAGCCTCGCTGCTTCCCTTGGGCTTGATGTTGGTGCTGTGTCCATGGGCGCCGCGGCTACGCCAGGCAGTCACGGATGCGGAGAGAATCTTCAGCAGGTTGCCGATGCTATTGACTGTCTCGGGGTCACCCAGGCTGGCCACCTGCTCGCGCAATTCAGGAGCGAACTCCCGCAGTGCCCTGGTTTTGCTCAGTGCCAGTTGTCGTTGTTTTTCGTCGAGCAGGTTTTTCGCGGCGGTGTTTGCTGCGGCTTTGCCGACGGCCTTGTAAGCGCTCCAGACTGCGCCGAAGAAGTTGCTGATACTGGTCTTGGGATCATGTAACAACTGGTCGCCAGCCTCGCGCATTTGCTGCGCTGCAGCCTCGGCATCTCCTTTGGCATCAAGTTTTCCCTGAACCAGAGCGTCGAGTCCGCTGGCAATTTCGACAACGGTATTTTGCCCGAGCTCGCCGGCATCACTGAGGATGCCGCTGATCTTGCCCTCGGCTTGCTGCACGAAGTCGTCGATTTCACCGACGATGGTCGCGTTGAGGTGAGCCAGGATCACGCCAATCAATGCATCGCCAACCAGGCTCTTGCCGGTGGCCTTGAGTTCCTGACGCACCAGAAACAGGCTGGGACGCAGGCTCATGCGAGCCGCCGCCATGGTCGGTGGCGCGGGGAGCACGCCGATCAGGTTGATCCCCAGGCTGACCCAGTCGAGCATCTCGCGCTTGCTGGCCCGGCTGAGGGTCACGATGTCCCCCAATGCATCGACCAGCGCAATGATGTTGCCCACCACAGGCAGTGCACCGGCAACGCTGCGGATGCGCTCCAGGGTGACAGTGTCATTGCTCATGGCGCGTAGCCAGGCGTCGAATTGGGCGGCGCCTTGACCCACATCGGCGGCGTCAATGGTGTTCAACGGCGCGACGGCAATCTGCGGTTCGCGAGGGGCTTGTTCTTGATCGGTGCTGTCCATGCTGCTTACTCAAGGGATGAGAAGGGCTTGGCCGCATCCATCTGGCGATGGCGGCCTTGCTGAGTTGCAAAAAGGAGAGGGGGCAGGATTATGGCGGTGCTGGCTGACGCTGTTGCACACCTTTGCTCCAGAGCAAAGTGCCGACCTTGAGCGCTTCGCAGAGGATCAGAAGGCTGATGCCGAACACCGGACTGCTCGTAGCCGCTAGCGGCACAATCCAGGGGATGAAGGGCAATGACGGTATGACGAAAATCAGTCGAAATGGCACTTGGACATAGGCCAGTGCACGAGCAAAACGACTGCCACTGAGAAACAGCCAGGCCGAGACGATTATCGAAACCATCGTCAGAAGTCCAAGGCTGAACATTGGCAGGGCCAGTGGGCCGGGTTCGCTCAACTGTACTTGTTGAAATGCCAGAACATCGTTGTAGATCGGGATTCGGCCCTTGGCTAGGTTGACCCAGACATGGTGAGCGACGTAAAGCAGGTCCATGCATCCCCAGAAGACGAAAGTTGCTGTTCGCTTGCTCACGGTTTCTCCTTGGGCTCGAACACTTGGTCGGCGGTCACCGGTTGCCAGTGCCACGAGCGGCCTTCGACACGCAATGGATCGTCACCTTCAAGGTAACGTTGCTTGATCTTCCGGGTTTCGCCATAGGTATGAGTGGCCGAGTTGTCGGTGGCCCACTTGTTTGCATCCCCAGGAAGTGGTTGCCACTCCTGGATTTTGTCCCGTGTGGTGTTCATGTAGTCCTTGCCATCGGAGCCGAATAAACGACCTTCATCACCCATTGAGGTGAGTCGGTTGATCAGCATGACGCCGAGGTTCTGGGTGCCATGATAGTCATTGTCGATGGTGACCCATTGTCCCGGCCCTTCTTTGGGGGCTGCTTGCAGGGCCTGTGCTATCAGTGTCTTGGTCTGTTCCGAAGCCGCGTTCGGCGGTGTGTGTGGCCAGTCCTGGGTGCCGATGAAGCTCCCTTCGGACCATGTGTCTGCGGGGTCCATGCCGAATGTGACGCGTGCAGGTCCCGGCGCGGCGCCCGCTACCAGCGCGTGCCCACTGGCGTCCAGCTTCCCTTTGAAAATTTTTCCCAATGCATCTTCGACCTGAAAGCTACCGCCCTGAACCGCTCTTCTGTTGGCCGTGTAGTTGTTGAACAGCTCAAGCTCGCCCTTGCCGGGTTTGGGGGGGGCAGGGAAACGCGCAGCCCGACTTTTAGGGCCGCTATAGCTGAAGTCGGCGGCATGGGCTTTGTACTGGCCAGTGGTCTGGTGGGTGATGCCTCCTGCGTTGTAAACGGTGGCACTGCCGCCGCCGTTGATGACCAGCTCGGTCTTGGCGGTGATGGTGATGCGGTCGGCGGTTTGAGTGATATCGAGCTTGGCCAGCAGGTTGATGCTGTCCTTGAGTGCGCGAATGTCGATGTTTCCTGCCGCGGCGACCAGTCGCCAGCCCATGTTCTGCACAAACAAGCGCATGCCCCGACTGGCGCTGGCCAGCAGCCGGTTACCGATGGACAGGCTGGTGTGTTCGGTGCTGCTCAGTGCCAGGTGCTTGCCACTGGCAATGTGCGTGGAGCCTGGGGTGGATGAAGCGATTCCCGCCGGGCTGGCGAGCACCAGGTGAGGGTCCTCGAACTCAGGGTAGTCGTTGGCTTCAGCTCGTCCTGGAGCATCCCTGAGGATGCCTTTGTTTTGCGCTTTGAGGGCTTTGGCGACGGTGTCCTGATCCCCTGATTCCTGGGCTTGTACCTCACGGGCCATGATGCCGAAACCGTCCTGCTGGTTCTCTGCCACGTCCAGACGCAGGGCGGTTTCCTTGAGGTCCTTGTGGTGCTGCGAAGCATGATGCCGAGGCTCGGTGGTCAACAGCAGGCCGGCTGCGGCACGTACCGCGCCGTGTCTGTCGGTGCGCAGCTCAAAGCCTTCGCCCCGGGGTTTGCCGCCACTGGGGCGCGGATGGGTCAGGTAGCCCAGGTTCAAGGCGCTGGCCGCGTGATCGCTCATCAGCGCCGCGCTGATCTCGCCGGTGGTGTCGTCGATCCGCAGTTCGTTGGCCCGAGCCCCTTTGTGCTCATGGCTCTTGATGGTGGTCAGGGTTTTGAAGTGGGGCAATTTGTAGGGCGTGGGGTGAGTCGCCGGGTAGGCGCGCCCGGTAATGATGGGTTGGTCCGGGTCACCGTTGAGGTGGCTGACGATGACCTCATGGCCAATCCGGGGGATCGCCATATGCCCCCAGTTTTGCCCCGCCCAGTTCTGGGATACGCGAACCCAGCAGGAACTGTGGTCGTCGTGCTTGCCTTCGCGGTCCCACGGATATTGAATTTTGACCCTGCTGAATTCATCACAGAAAATTTCCTCTCCGGCCGGGCCTACCACTGTGGCAATCAGCGGGCCATCGATTCTGGGCTTGGGAGGGGAGGCGGGCCGCCACTCGATATGGTCAGGGATGAGCTCCGCTACATAGCTGTAGTGAGTGCTCTGCTGGGCGTCGGCGCTTTCTTCCTGCTGGCTGGTGTACTGCTTGCCGCTATGGACCATGCTCACGGTGCGCCAGCCACGGTTCATGTCTGCGCGTGGGTGTCCGCTCAGGTCAAAGGCCAGGCCCGGCAGCAAACGAGGATCGTCGCCTTCGACCCTTGCGGTTCTGGCATCACGGCGCAGAGCCAAAAGCCGGGTGTTGGTAAACGGCTTGCCGATTTGGTCGGTTTTGTAACGCCCGGGATAGTCGTAGCGTTCATACTCGTCCTGGTGCTCCAGCTCGCTGGCCTCACGCTCTTGGTGCTGCTCGTAGCGGGGCTGCTTGAAGGTGTAATCACGCTGCACCTGGCGCGAGGTGCGGACTTTTTCCTGGTATTCGAAGCGCCGTAGCGCGGGCTCCTGCTGGGCGCCTCCTGGCTGGTGGTTGTACAACACAGCACCGCCGGTGATGGCTCCATGTACGTAAAGGCGGTCGCCATGGATCAGCCGGTGGCCTTGGGGCGAGTGACTGAAGGCATAGAAAAACCCCTCTTCTGCGGCCAACCGATCAAGAAACGTCAGGTCGGTTTCATCAGCCTGGACACAGTACTCGCGGGGCACGTGGTGCGATTGGGTGACGACTTTGTCGTAGTCGGTAATGCCGTGGGTCTTGAGTATGAACTGTATGATTTCCGGCACTGACTTGTGCTGGAAAACCCGCCAATCCGAGCACAGGGCCGTTCGTGCCAACTGGGGTTCGACGGCTGCACGGTAGCGGGTGCGTCGAAAGCCCGTGGTGCCCTGGCTGAATTCGCTCACCAGTCCGTGAACGTAGCGTATCGGTTGTGTCCCCTGCCAGATGGTCAGCAGCGCTGTCTGATCCAGAACCTTGGCAAAGTCGATGGCCGGATTGCTGCTGGCCAGCTCAAGGTCCAGGCGATACAGGTCGCAAAGCCCTTCTTCCAACCTGAACTCGACGACATCAAGCTCCATGCCGTTGATGTCGAAGGTAAAGCGCAGATCGATTTGATGTGACACGAGATTCCTCCCTGGCTAGAGCGTCGGCTGTTTGCCGGTGCGCATTGGCCATTCGTAAGCTTCCTTGCTACGGCTATTGATGACTTTCAATAGGTGAAAGGAGTGTTTGCTGGCGTACATGGCGAAGAAGTGGCTGAGCACCGTGGCGAACAGAAAAAGGTCGCCGTCCCCGGCAAAGCCTGCCGGGTCCATGTGCAACACAGTCTTGTAGCCCCGCACAGGGTTTCCGCGAATCAACCGGTCGATGGTCTGGGTGTTGACGGGGCCAATGCTGTGCAGCCGTCCTTTGAGCTGACGGGCGTGCTCAATGTTGTGCCCAGAGCAAAGGTCGTAGGCTTCGAGGACTTCGCGCATCGGAGCACTGTCGGCCAGTGACTGCTGATTGAGGGCGAAATTGGAGATCAGTTGCCACTGCTGCTGACCATCGAGCACTGGCCTGTAGGTGGGAGTGGGCGCAGTGATGTTGCTGAAGTTTGCGATCACCGGCGTTTCGCTGGTGGGCAAACAGATGTCGCCAATACCCAGTGCCGCTGGCAGGTTGTTGTTGGTGCAAGTCAGTGTCAGCGAGGCAATTTCAGTCTCGGCGTGGTAAGGACGACCGTCGCCATGAACGAAAGCCACGTAGTGCAGTGCCTGCTGGGAGACCAGATCGGATTCGATACGTTCCTGGTAGTAAAGATCGACCTTGTCACGCTTTTCATCGCGGGAAATATCGTGAAAAGCCTGGAACAGGTAGACCGGCATATCGTCTTCGGCGTCGTGTTCGCGCTGCATCCCCTGGGCTTGATCAATACTGAAAATTTCACATGCATCCACCGGCAGATCCGCTGGTTGGACGAGTTGCTCCCGATCCAGTTCGCCTAATGCCAAGGGGATAGCATCGTGCTGGAATAAGTTGATGGCAGGTACGCAGTACAGGGCCAGGTCATCAATGTTCAGATGCAGATCAGCCGGCATCGGTCGATTGAAACGAAACTCAAAGCGAACTTGCTCGGTCTGTTCGGCAGGCCATAGGTTTTTCAGGTTGATCAACCGAAAACAGAGGAAGCGTTCGGGAAAGGTGAAGTAGTCCTGGATGATGCGATAGCCGTCGAGGCTTGCGTCTGGTGCGGGTAACAGGGCGTCGTCAGGAGCAAAGCCGGGAAACTCGACATGCTGTGCTGTGACGCTGGTGGCCCTGCCGTTGAATTCCACGCGAATCTCGCTCAGATACCTGGCCAGCCACAAATACACCTGCAGTGCCGTGGCCTTGTCCCCCGTGAACTGGAACTCCAGTTGATCGCAGTTGAAATCGCCCAGGCTCAGCTTGCCGTTTGGTCCCAGGTCAATATGCAAGAGTGAGTGATCGTGTGAGTGAGTCTCCCTGACCTGATCAATGCGCAGTGGATACAGAATCAAGTCCTTGCAGGTACGAAATTCGCACTGAACGTCACGGATCGGTCGGGACATCAGGCGTGTCCCTTTGGGAATGATGTGTTGTTGGTCGAGTGCCCCCTCGACTGGGTTAAAGCGGATCAGGGCTGTGCTGGGGAACGGGCGCAGATATTGAGGCCATATCCGCTGAAGCAGCGGGTGGGTCAGCTCCGGGAGAGGGGCATCAAGGGTCAGGTGCAGGCGTGCAGCGAGAAAGGAGAAGCCCTCAATCAGGCGCTCGACATCTTTGTCGACGCCTCTGGTGCTGAGGAAGGGAGCAAGCGCCGGATTCCTGGCGACCAACGTCCGGCCGAATCGACGCAGGCTGTCCATTTCCTTGAGGAATGAATCCTTTAGCGGCACTGACTGCCCCTCCCTGGGACCTATACCTAGATACGTCTATCGATCTGAATGTGTTGTGGACCCAGAATCAAAAAGCCGCGTAATTGAAGATAGGCTGTACTTAACCCACGGTTGGTCGATATAGGAGAAGTCCGAAACTTACCTAGGTGGGTTCTGGTTTGATTGCTACGCGGGAGGGTGAAACTGCACTCGTCTGAAAGTCACCCTATAAGGCCTCTGGCCCTGTGACAGGGAACAGGCTTCACCTCCTACAAAACAGCGCGCTTATTCAGGTCTCTACTGGCAACGCGTTTCGTGCAATTTCATGGATTTGGAAAGTGAGCAGCGGCTGTTCGCTGTAGCAAGGAGGCTTGTTGTGGCAAGGGAGCTTGCTCCCGCTGGGCGGCATAGCCGCCCTGACGTCCGCCGCGCTGTCCCCATTGCAGGCTACAGCGCATCGCTTTCATCCCCTCAAGGCGCCAGCGCCTCCTTCAATGGCAGCCGCGCCATGTGGCTGGCACTCAAGGAGCCCAGGTACAAGTCATCTCCATACTCGCGCACCGTGGTGATCGGCGAGTAGTTGCCGCTGCTGCCGTCCTGCAGGTTGGCAATCACCCGGCCCTGGGTATCCAGACCCAGGACAAAGCCGCGCTTTTCCACCGGCTTGGGCAGCACGGTCATGGCCCGTACCAGCATCTTGCGCACCAGGGGATAGGCCGCGGTGCCATCGAGCAGGGCATTGCGCGGCGCATACAGGGCCACCCAGAAGCGCTCCCGGCCATTGAAACTGAGGTTGTCCGGCAGCCCCGGCAGGTTGTCGATGAACAGGTCGTGGCTGCCGGCCTTGTCGCCCTTGAGCCAGTAACGACTGATGCGGTAGGCCCCGGTTTCATTGACCAGGACAAACGCCTCGTCCGGTCCCAGGGCAATGCCGTTGGCAAATTCCAGGCCTTCCAGCAACACCTCGGTGGTGCCGCTCTGGAAGTCGTAGCGCAACAGGCGGCCGTCGCCGCCATGCTCGATCACCGCCTCGCCGTCGTGGCCATAGCCCCAGCGGCTGCTGGCGTCGCTGAAGTAGGCATAGCGCCCGGCGGCGTCCACCGCCACGTCGTCGGTGAAACCGAAGTTCAGACCATTGGCTTCGGTGCTCAGGGTCTGCAATTGGCCTTGCGGGTCCAGGCTCAGCAGGCCCTTGATGGCATCAGCGATGATCAGGCGTCCATCCGGATGCCGGGCCAGGCCCAGGGGCCGGCCGCCGGTGTTGACCAGCACCTTGAGGGCACTGCCGTCGAGGCTGGTTTGGATCACCCGACCGTCATGCAGGCCGGTGATCAGTTGGCCCTTCTCCAGAAGCAGGGCCTCGGGCCCCTCGATGTCCCGAGCGCCCACGGGTTGCACCGCCTTGAGCTTGTGGTTCTCGGCATAGGTGCCCTGGCTCAGTGAGGGGGCGGGGGCCGGGGTCCAGGCCACCGGCTGGACCCGGGTCGGTGCCAGTAGCAGGAACGCCAGGATCGCGACCACCAGCAGCAGGAGGATGCGGGCGGGGGAGAAGCGTCGGGGGGCAATCTGATTCATGCAAGGACTCCTGTCAGGGTCGGCTTCAGGATGGGCTGCTGGCCGGGGCGGTGGTTGTCAGCGGGATGGCCTGTTGGGCCGTCTCGCACAATGCCAGCAATGACGCGGCGGATTCTCGCTCTATCCGCCGTTTGAATAACAGCTGATTGCCCAGGCGCATCAGCAGGTTGTCGAAGCGGTATTCCAGGGTCCGCACAAAGCGCGTGCGTTCGCCCGTCAGCGCTTGGCACTCATAGGTCACTTGCAGCTCCAGGCCATGATCGCCCCGGGCGGTGGCACGCCAGCGGTGCCCCGGCAGGTACTCCCGGACCTGCCAGCTCAGGTGGCCGCTGCGTCCGCCGGCATGGATGTCTTCCTCGAAAACCTGCCCGGCGAACAGGGGGCCATCGTCACCCAACACGTTGAGAGAGGATGGATGCCATTGTGGCCAGCAGCGTGGGCTGGCGGCGTAGGCCAGGGTGGCGGCGGCGCTGCGCGGGATCTCGATCTGATGCTGCATGCGGGTCATGGGCGTGGACTCGTCAGGAAAGGGAGCGGGGGCCGGTACTTCTTCCGGTTGCCAGTGCAAGGTGCCGAACAGCCAGTCCATCAGCGGCAGGACGATATTGAAATTGCGCGTCTGCATCAGCTCGCGGCGGTGATGCAGCTCATGCAGACGGCGCATTTGCCGCACCCAGGGCAGGCGCGCCAGGGGATGACTGGCGGGCAAGTGCTCACAGGCATGGAAAACCTCATAGGCCAGGTAGCCGACCAAGGTGCAACTGGCGAACAGCGCCGCGATGTTGCCGTTCCACAGGCGCAGCAGCGCCCACAGCGGCAGGGCGAACAGCAGGCTGTGGACCACGATCAGCCAGGCCGGAAACAGGATCACCCGCCAGTCTTTGCGCTCTTCATAGGTCATCAGTCCCGGGGTGAAGAAACTGTGGTGGTCGCCGGTATGCCGGGCATAGAACAGCCGGGCGAAAGGCTGCTTGTGATGCCCCAGCCAGCGATGCACCACGTAGATGCACAGGTTGAAGAACAGCAGCGACACCGGCACCGCCAGCCATTCCGTGGGCTGCACCCGCTCCAGGGTGCTGCACAGCACCGCAATGCACAGCGCGCCGTAGGCAAGCACGAAGCCGCCATGCAGCCAGGGGTTGTAGCGCGGACTGACCGCGGCTCGATACTGCTCGCGAAAGTGTTGGGTGGTGGTTCGCACAGCGCTGTTTCCCGTTGTTGTTCTTGTGGGCAGCAGCGTAGCCGTCGCCCCTTTATCCGGCCAATGGACAGTGGGATTGAGCGGTATTCATCAAGCTGAACCGGCGGTGAAAAGCGGTCCGGGAAAGGGGGGCGAGGCGGTAGCGGGGTGAATGAAAGATTGACGCCAGAATAGTGGCTATTTAGTATTTTGCCATCAAATTGATATCACTTTTGCTGATGTTCTGTTTCTTTTGACCCGCTTTTCTCTGCTGCGGATCGATGGATTACCAGTTCGATCTTGCCTCGCGAAATCAATTATCGCTCGCCGTGGGCCTTCGGGATGAAGGCCTTTGGGGTTTTTTGCTCCTGCATTGTTGAGAGACTGACATGGACGTTCGCCAACTCGCCTTTATGGCCCGCCAGCCTTCGGCTGCCCTGCAATCGCGTGACTCTTTCTGCGGCTTTTCCAAGCGCAGCCTGGCGTTCATTCTCGCCAACATGATGTTCTGGCAGCCGCTGGTGGTGATGGCCGACGGCATCGTGGTCAACGGTAGCGGCACCACACTGGGTCAGGCCGGCAATGGCGTGCCCATCGTCAACATTGCCGCCCCCAATGGCAGCGGTCTGTCCCATAACCAGTTCAGCGATTACAACGTCGGCCAGCAGGGGGTGATCCTCAACAACGCCACCAACCGCACCCAGTCCACCCAATTGGGGGGGATCATCCTCGGCAACCCCAACCTGGGTGGCCGCGCGGCCAATGTGATCCTCAACGAGGTCAACGGCGGCAGCCCCAGCCAGCTCAAGGGCTACACCGAAGTGGCTGGACAGTCGGCCCATGTCATCGTTGCCAACCCTTACGGGGTGAGCTGCAACGGCTGCGGCTTCATCAACACCCCGAAAGCCACCCTGACCACCGGCAAGCCGGTGATCGAGAACGGCCAGCTCCAGCGTTACCAGGTGGATCAAGGCAGCGTCGCCATTGAAGGCGCGGGGCTCAACGCGAGCAATATCGACCAGTTCGAAATCATCACCCGCAGCGCGAAAATCAACGCCGAGATCCAGGCCCAGCACCTGGCGGTGATCGCCGGGGCCAACGATGTCGACGCCAAGACCTTGAACGCCACGGCGCGGACCGCCAACCCGGCGGATGCGCCGCAACTGGCCATCGACAGCAGTGCCCTGGGCGGCATGTATGCCGGGGCTATCAAGCTGGTGGGGACTGAGGCCGGGGTGGGGGTGAAACTCGACGGCAAACTGATCGCCAGTGGCGGTGATATCCAACTGGATGCCAACGGTCAGTTGCGCATGGCCGACGCCACCGCCGAAAAGGGCGCGGTGGCGATCAAGGCCGGCAGCCTCGATGCCCAGGGCGCGGTCTACGCCGGCAGCGAGCTCAAGGTGCAGACCCGGGGCGACCTGAGCAGCCAGAAAACCCTCGCCGCCCGGGACCGCATCAGCCTCGACAGCGGTGGCCAGTTGAGCAACCAGGGCATCATCGAGGCCGGGGTCAATGCCGACAACAGCCGCAACCCCGACGCGGACATCACCCTCACCGCCCAGAATCTCGACAACCGCGGCAAGAGCATCGTCGCCAGCCGCGATCTGACGGTCACGACCAGGCAGACCCTGGACAATCGGGGCGGGACCTTGAGCGGGCAACGTCAGGTGACGCTCGGTGCCGGCACCCTGGACAACCAGAATCAGGGCCGGGTGCTCAGTAGCGATGCGTTGGTGCTGCAAGCCGGGCAACTGCTGAATCACAACGCCTTGATCACCAGTGATGGCGAGCTCAAGGCCCATGTCGGCCACCTGGGCAATGACCATGGTGAGCTGAGTAGCCTGACCCAACTCACCCTGCAAGTGACCTCGCTGGACAACGTCGCCGGGCTGGTGATGGCGGGCGACACCCTGGACATCAGCGCCAGCGGGAAGATTAGCAACCAGGGCGGGGCCCTGGGGGCGGAGCAGCTGCTGAAGGTGCGCGCGGGGGACCTGGACAACAGCAAGGCCGGCAATCTGCGCAGCGAGGGGCGCCTCAGTGCCGAGGTCGCCGGACGTCTCGACAATCAGGACAAGGGACTGATCCAGGCCACCGGAGTCGTTGAGGTACAGGCCGGGCATCTGGATAACCGCAAGGGCAGGGTTTCCGCCGGCGACACCTTGCAGGTCAGTGGCGAGACGGCGGACAACCGCGGCGGGGTGATGCGGGCGGACCAGGCCCTGAACCTGCTGAGCCGCGAGCTGGACAACCGGGACAAGGGCCGCCTGGAAAGCCAGGCCGCGGTGAGGGTAGAAGGTCGCCGGCTGGACAACAGCGGCGGCCTGCTCAGCGCCACCTCCGGCCTGGCGCTCAAGACCCGGGAAGTGCTCAACAACGGTGGCCGTATCGCCAGCAAGAGCGACCTGCAGGCCCAGGTCGACAGCCTGCGCCAGCAGGGCGGCGAACTGGTGGCCGAGGGCGACCTGCACCTCACAGGTCAGCACCTGGACAACCGCGACAAAGGCCTGGTGGCGTCCCTCAAGGCCCTGACCCTGGACGTCGCTGAAGTGGACAACCGTGGCGGTGCGCTGTCGGGCCGGGGCGAGCTGCAGATCAACGGCCAGGGGCTGAACAACAGCGACGGCGGCAAGGTCCTGGCCGATGATCGCCTGCTGCTCAAGGTGGCCCGGGTGATCAACCAGAACCAGGGGCTGCTGTTCAGCAAGCAGGGGCTGAATCTCAGCGGCAGTAGCCTGGACAACAGCGGCGGCCAGCTGGTGAGTCAGCAGCCCTTGCTGCTGACCCTGAGCGCAGCCCTGGACAACCAGCGAGGCCTGATCAGCGGCGAAGACCTGCTGACCCTCAAGGTGGGCAGCCTGGACAACCGGGGTGGCCGCCTGACCGGCGCCCAGGCCCTGAGCATCGACAGCCGCGGGGCGCTGCTCAACCAGGCTGGCGCCATCGTCGCCGAGCAAGGCCTGGCCCTGGACAGCGCCAGCCTGAACAACAGCGGCAAGGGTGTGATCAGCGCCAAGGCCGACGCGCGCCTGAGCACCGGGGACTTCGACAACAGCCAGGGCGGCAGCTTCACCAGTGCCGGGCAGTTGACCCTGACCACCGCACAACTGACGAACCACCAGGGTCGGATCGGCAGCGATCAGGCACTGAGCGCCAGTGTCAGCGGTCTGGATCAGCAGGGCGGCGAGCTGTTCAGCAACGCTGACCTGACCCTGGACCTCAATCACGGACAGTTGAACAACCAGGGCGGCAACCTGCACACCCCCGGGCAACTGCTGTTGCGCAACCTCGATCAGGTGGACAACCGCGGTGGCGAGATCTCCGGGGCCAAGGCCTTCAGCCTGAACGCGCGGCAACTGGACAACAGTGGCGGCAAGGTCCTGAGCAACCAGGCGCTGACCCTGCGCATCGAACAGGCCCTGGTCAACGTCAAGGGCCTGATGACGGCGGCGGCGCTGGACAGTCGCAGCACTCGACTGGACAACCGCGAGGGCGAGCTGCACAGCCGTGGCGACCTGCAGTTGCAGGTCACCGAGGCGGCCGACAACCAGGGCGGAGTGATCCTGGCCGACGCCCAACTGACTCTCAAGGCCGGCACCCTGGATAACCGCCAGGACGGCCTGCTGGGGGCGACCCGGCAGCTTGACCTGAACATCGAGCAACTGGACAACCGTGGCGGTGAGCTGTCCAGCCAGCAGATCGGCCTGGTCGGCGAGCGCCTGGACAACAGTGCTGCCGGGCGGGTACTGGCCAGCGGCGACCTGACGCTGACCGTGGCCCAGGTCATCAACCAGAGCCTGGGGCTGATTAGCGCGGACCAGGGCCTGAGCCTCAACGGCACGAGCCTGGACAACCAGGGCGGGGATCTGGTGGGGCGGCAGCGCCTGGACCTGGCGCTTGCCGGCGACCTCGACAACCATCAAGGCCGCATCAGCAGCGAAGGCGGCCTGGACATTCAGGTGCGCAACCTCGGCAATCGCCAGGGCAGTCTGTCCAGCGCGGGCGCCCTGCAGATCAGCGCCCGGGAGACCCTGGACAACCGCGGCGGCAAGCTGCTGAGCGACGCTGCGCTGACCCTGTCCAGCGCGCGCCTGGACAACCAGCAACAGGGCGTTATCAGCAGCAAGGCCAAGCTGGCACTGGACACTGGCGAACTGGACAACAGCCAGGGCGGCAACCTCAACAGCGGTGATGCACTGAACCTGACCGCGACCCAGGTCAACAACGACCAGGGCAGCATCGGCAGCGCCAAGGCCTTGCAGGCCTCGGTCAGTGGCCTGCAGCAGCAAGGCGGCAAGCTGTTCAGCAAGACCGCCCTAAGCCTGGACCTCAATCACGGCACGCTGAACAACCAGGGCGGCTTCATCAACGCCCCCGGTCCACTGGTGCTGAGCAACCTGGGCACGGTGAACAACCGCCAGGGTGAAATCTCCAGCGAGCAGGCCTTCGAGCTGGCGGCGCACAGCCTGGACAACAGCGCCGGGCAACTGCTCAGCCATCAGGCGCTGACCCTGCGTATCGACGGCGCGCTGACCGCGCTCAAGGGCAAGATTGCCGCTGCCGCCCTGCAGATTGATGCCGGCAGCCTGGACAACAGCGGCTCGCTACTCAGCGACCACGACCTGGGCCTGAGGGTCGCCGGTGCGCTGCACAACCAAGGGCTGATCCAGTCCGCCGGGCACTTGCAACTCAGCGCCAAGGGCCTGGGCAATCAGGGCGGCAAGCTATTGGGTGGCACGGGATTGAGCATCGACCTGGGACCGCAGACCTCGGACCTGGACAACCGCCAGGGCCTGATCAACACCCAGGGCGTGCTGAGCATCGCCCACCTGCGGGACCTGCAGAACCGCGAAGGTGAAATCTCCAGCGCCCAGGGCTTCAACCTGGCCGGGCGCAACCTGGACAACAGCGCCGGCACGCTGATCAGCAACCAGCAGCTAGGGGTCGAGGCTGCGCAGCTGACCAACCAGCAGGGGCTGGTCTCCGGCTGGCAGGGGCTCAACCTCAGCGGTGGCAGCCTGGACAACCGCCAGCAGGGCACCCTGTCGAGCCTGCTGGGGGAGCTGAATATCGACCTCAGCGGTGCTTTGCTCAACAGTGCGCAAGGCGGGCTGGCCAGCCAGGGTCGGCTGACCCTCAAGGCCGCCAGCCTGGACAACAGCGACAAGGGCATCGTCACCAGCAAGGGCGAGCAGCAACTGATCCTCGGCAGTGGCGGTTTGAACAACGCCCGGGGCGGGCTGATTGAAAGCAGCGCCAGCCTCGACATCGGCGCCGGCGACCTGGACAACCAGGGCGGCCGTCTCAGCGCCGCGGGTGCCCTGAGCTTCACCGGCAACAGCCTGAACAACCAGGGTGGCAGCCTGCGCAGCGAAGGCGCGGTGACCCTCGACCTGCTGGGCGCCCTGGTCAATGCCCAGGGCCAGCTGGCCGCCAGTGGTCCGCTGCTGCTCAAGCGTTCGAGCCGGATCGACAACCAGGGCGGGCAACTGATTAGCCAGAACCTGATGACCCTGTTCAGCGCCAGCCTGGACAACAGCAATCGCGGCACCCTGGCCGCCAACGGTGCGCTGCAAGTCACCACCACTGGCCAATTGAGCAACCAGGGTGATGGCCTGATCTATAGCCGCGATGCCGGTTTGAGTCTCAATGCCGGCAGCCTGAACAATGCCCAGGGAGCGATCCAGAGCGCCAAGGCCCAGACCCTGGCCATGACCGGGGCCATCGACAACCAGGGCGGCAAGCTGATCGCCGAAGACGGCGACCTGCGTATCCAGGGCGCCAACCTGGACAGCCGCGGCGGGGTGCTGTCGAGCCTCAAGGGACTGTTTGAGGCACGTGTCTTGGGGCAACTGAACAACCATGGCGGCCAGGTCGAGGCCCGGAGCCTGGACCTGCAGGCCCTGGCCGGGATCGATAACGGTGGCGGGCGCATGGCGGCCAAGGGCGGCGATCTGCTGCTCAACAGCGGTGGCGCGGGGGTGGATAACAGCAACGGCGGGCTGTACGCCAGCGGGCGGGTCAAGGCCAGTGGCCACTCGCTGAACAACAGTGTGGGGCAGATCAACGGCCAGCACATCGACCTGGATTTCAAGGGGCCAGTGAACAACCGTGGCGGCCTGATTGAAAGCCGCGAGAGCCTGGCCCTGCGAGGCGCCAGCCTCGACAACCAGGGCGGCAAGCTGCGGGCCCTGGCGACCGGGGGCAAGACCGAACTGCAGATCGGTGGCCAGTTCGACAACCGCAACGGCCTGCTGGAAACCGCCAACACCGACCTGACCCTGGCGGCGTCGGACTTCCTCAATCAGGGCGGCAGCCTGCTGCACCTGGGAGAAGGCAACTTCGATATCGCCACCGGTAATGTGATCAATGCTGGCGGCAGCCTGATCACCCGTGGCGGCCTGACCCTCACTGCCGACAGCTGGACCAACAGCAGCGTGATCCAGGCCGGACGCTTGAACCTCAACGTCAACCAATTCGCCCAGACCGCCAGCGGCCAGCTGCTGGCCAGCCAGCACTTGCAGGCCCGGGGCGGCAACTGGAGCAACGACGGGTTGCTGGCCAGCGATGGCAGCCTGGACCTGCAGATCGGCGGCACCTATTCCGGCAATGGCCGGGTGTCCAGCCTGGGCGACATGACCTTCGCTGCTGCTCAGGTGAACCTGGGCAGTGCCGGCAGCATCGCTGGCGGCGCTGATACCCGGGTCAACATCGGCGGGCAACTGAACAACGCCGGGCGCCTGACTTCCAACGCCACACTCACGGTGAATGCCGGCGGTGTGCTCAACACCGGCACCCTGGGCGGCGCCCAGGACCTGAGCCTGACCACCCCAACCCTGGTCAACGACCATGGATTTGTCTTCAGCGGCCAGAACGCCAGCCTCAACGTCAACACCCTGACCAACAGCTATGGCGAGTTCTACAGCCTGGGCGGCCTGACCGTGGCCGGCATGGCGGCCGGCACCTCGGCCCAAAGCCTGAAGAACATCTCCGGCAACATCCAGAGCGGTGGCGATATCAATATTGCTGCCCTGGATCTGGTCAACGATCGTGAAAAATACGAGGCCAGCCAGCAGATTACCGATGGCCGCATGACCATCCGCTGCGCCCAGCACTGTGGCGGCGGCGCCAGTTGGGTCCGGGGGCCGGTGTTTATCTACCGGACAGTGGAAGGGGTGGTGAGCAGCGACTCGCCGCAGTCGACCCTGAATGCGGGAGGCAACCTGACGGTCAACAGCAGCAGTTTCCTCAACCGCTACAGCACCGTGTCGGCAGGCAATGACCTGACCATCACCAGCGGCGCTATCACCAACCAGGCCTCCTTGGTGGCGTCCGGTTCTTCCGGCTATGAAGTCGGTGCCGGGGTCAAGATCAAGCGCGGGCTGTTCTTCCAGCTGGCCCGTGACGTGCAAGCCTATGATCGGGCGCACCCCCAGGGCAGTGCCTTCAACCCGCAGGATTTCGCGGCCCTGGTGGCCAAGTTCAACCCGGGGATCTTCTATGGCATCGACCGGCCGGTAGAGACCTCGACCCTGAGTTCTTCCTCCGCGCCGGCCATCATTCAGGCCGGTGGTAAGGCCCGGCTCACGGCGGCCAACGACATCAGCAGCATCAGCGTGATCAAGAGCGCCATTGCCGTGGGCGATCGCGCCCGGGACACCGGCGTGGGGGCGGCGAGCAAGCCGCTGATGGTGGTGCTCAACTCCCAGCTGCCGCCGGACCTGGCGCAGCAGCAGGTCAATCCCCTGAGCCTGCCGAACTTCAGCCTGCCTTCGGGGCAGAACGGGCTGTTTCGCTTGAGTGGCCAGGGGGGCACCGCGCAGCCTGCGGGCCCGGCGCACAGCTGGAACATGGGGGGCGCCAGCCTGGAACTGACCTCGCGTCAGGCCGGGCCGGAGCCGATCCGCCCTCGGGACCTGAGCAGTCAACCGCTGCCGCAGGTGGCCCTGGGCGCCCGTGAGCTGAATCTGCAGGATCACCAGGCCACCGGCGTCGATGGCCGCACCGCAGCGGTCCAGGTCAGCGCGACGGCGGCGGACTCGCCGCTGGGCGTGCTGCCCGTGGGCGGCACCGGCAACCAGAGCGTCAGCCGGGTCCAGGGCCTGCCGGACAGCAGCGTGCGCAGCAATCCCCACAAATACCTGATCGAAACCAACCCGCTGCTCACCGACCTCAAGCAGTTCATGAGCTCCGATTATCTGCTGTCGAACCTCGGGTATGACCCGGACCAGAGTGCCAAGCGCCTGGGTGACGGCTTCTATGAGCAGCGGCTGATCCAGCAGGCGGTGACGGCGCGTACCGGCCAGCGGTTCCTCGATGGCCAGAACAGTGACGAGGGCATGTTCAAGTACCTGATGAACAACGCCATCGCCAGCAAGGATTCGCTCAACCTCGCGGTGGGCGTGACCCTGACCTCCCAGCAAGTGGCGGCCCTGACCCACGACATCGTCTGGCTCGAAGAGCAGGAGGTGAACGGCGAGAAGGTGCTGGTGCCGGTGCTGTACCTGGCCAACGCCAACAACCGCCTGGCGGCCAACGGCGCCCTGGTCCAGGGCCGGGACGTGACCCTGATTGCCGGTAAGGACCTGGTCAACTCCGGGACCTTGCGTGCCAGTGAGAACCTGAGTGCGACCACCGGCAACAACCTGGTCAATGGTGGCCTGATCGAGGCCGGCGAGCGCCTCAACCTGCTGGCCGGGGACAATCTGGTCAACCGCGCGGGCGGCATCATTGCCGGGCGCGATGTGACGGTCCGCGCCCTGGGCGGGGACGTGATCAACGAGCGCAGCATCAGCACGTTCCAGAGCAACCCTGGGAGCACCACCCAGCGCCTGGACTACGCCAACAACGCGGCGCGGATCGAGGCCGGCAATAACCTGAGTGTGCAGGCGGGCCGCGATATCAATAACGTCGGCGGGGTGCTCAGCAGTGGTGCCGACATCGCCCTGGTGGCGGGGCGCGACGTCAACCTGACGTCGGCCCGGGAGCACGACAAAATCACCCGCGATCGTTACTTGAACGAAAGCGTCACTCAGCATGGTTCCAGCGTCAGTGCCGGGCGTGACATCGCAGTCAGCGCCGGACGCGACCTGACGGCAGTCGCCAGCCAGATCGAGGCCAAGCGGACCATCGCCATGGATGCCGTGGGGGACATGACCCTGGCCTCGGCCGCGGATGAGCAGCACAGCTACTCCAAGACCAAGAAGGTCACCCGCCAGGAAGATCATGAGCGTCAGGTCGGCACTTCTCTCACTGCCGGGGCCGATGTGGTCCTCAGTGCGGGCAAGGACCTGAGCCTGATCTCCAGTCGCATCAGCGCCGGCAACGAAGCCTACCTGGTGGCCGGTGACGACCTGGAACTGCTGGCCGCCCAGGACAGCGACTACTCGCTGTACGACATGAAGAAGAAGGGCAGTTGGGGGCGCAAGAAAGCGCGCCACGACGAGGTGACCCAGGTCACCCACGTTGGCAGCCAGATCAGCACTGGCGGCGACCTGACCCTCAAGAGCGGCGGCGACCAGAAGTACCAGGTGGCCAAGCTGGAAAGCGCCAAGGACCTGACCCTGGACAGTGGCGGCGCGATCACCTTCGAGGGGGTCAAGGACCTGCATGACGAGACCCATACCAAGAGCAAGAGCGATCTCTCCTGGTACTCGATGAAGGGCAAGGGTCGCACCGATGAAACCCTGCGCCAGAGCACCCTGGTGGCCCAGGGCAATCTGCTGATCAAGGCGGCCGATGGCATGCGCATCGATATCCGCCAGGTCGACCAGCAGACGGTCAGCCAGACCATCGATGCCATGGTTCAGGCCGATCCGGGCCTGGCGTGGATGAAGGACGCCCAGGCGCGTGGGGATATCGACTGGCGCCAGGTCAAGGAAATCCACGAAAGCTTCAAATACGACTCCTCGGGTCTCGGCGCGGGGGCCAAGCTGGTAGTCGCGATTCTGATGTCCCTGGCCATGGGCCCGGCGGGCCTTGGCCTGGCAGCGCCCCAGGCGGCGGTGGCCGGCAGCCTGGCCACCACCGGGGTCAGCAGCACCATCAGCAACAAGGGCAACCTGGGCTTGGCACTCAAGGAAACCTTCAGCGCCGACAGCCTGAAAAACGCCGCCATTGCCGGGTTCACCGCCGGTGCCTTCGAGTACGCCGATGCCAACTGGTTCGGCGGTGCGGACAGCGCCGGAGCGGGTACTGCAGTCCCGGGCACCGAGGGCAGCACGGCCTCGACCTTGCAGAATGCCAACCCGTCCAAGGACATCTTCCGCTGGAGCACGGCGGCCGACACCGTGACCCGCACCACGGGCCGGGCGCTGATCTCCAGCGGCATCTCCACGGCGATCGGGGGTGGCAGCTTTGGCGACAACTTTGGTGCGGCCTTGCTCGGCGAGGCGGGCAACGTGGCCATGGCGACGGGGTTCAACTGGGTCGGCGACAACGTCCGCTTCCCCAATGGCGGTCTCGAGAAGATCGTCGCCCACGCCCTGATGGGCGGTCTGCTGGCGGAAGCCACGGGCGGCGATTTCAAGACTGGCGCCGCGGCAGCCGGTTTGAACGAGGCCCTGATCAACCAACTGGCGAGCGTGGCCGACGGCAACAAGGACCTGCAGTTGGCGCTGTCACAATTGACCGGCCTGGTGGCAGCTGCGGCAGTGGGCAAGGACCTGGACAAAGGGGCGCAGATTGCCCAGATGGCCACGGCCTACAACTATCTGTTCCACGAGGAAATACTCGAGAAAGACCGCAAGCTGAGTGCCTGTACGACGAAAACCGAATGCGACGGCATTCGCGACTACTACCGCAATCTGGATGAGACCCGGAACAAGGAGTTTCCGCAGCTTTGCCAGCAGAACCCGACACTGTGCCAGGCGGTATTCGAGCGCCTCAGGTCCGAGGAAGGGACCAATCAGCAATGGATGAGCGACCTGCGCAAATCGGACCGGCCCGACCTGTTTGCTCAGTTGACCGATCTGTATCTTGTCATGGGCAACAATCAGGTCGCGCTCAATCGTTACATTGCCAACGCTCAGCGGGACAAGTATGGAACCCTGGGGGTGGTGGCTGCCGACTACATCCTCGAGGCCGCGGACCCCAGGTCAAAACTCTTCACCCCGGGCGGTGGCGCCAAGGGGCTGGCGGATGGGATCAAGCGCGGTATCGTTGGCGGCGGGGCCGGCCAGAACGGCGGCATCAAGCATGTCTATGATTCGCTGCGCAAAGCGCCGGAGTACCCCGTGGGCTTCAAGGAGCGCGCCGGAGGAACCACCCGCAATGCGGTCAAGAACGTGGAGGCGCTGGCTGACTTGCGCAAGGTGGAGCCCGGCAAGTGGAGCAAGGTGTACAAGGATGGTTTCGATAACGCGGGTGCACGGGTCTCGGTGCACTATTTCCAGAGTGAAAGTGGCAAGGTCTTCAACGTGAAGACCAAGAACGGTTGGAGTAATACCCGGTGAAGGAAATATCGTTGATGGTTGAAGCTCTGGGCTCTGAACAGGCCACCCGGCTGGTGTGCACGCTGGCGATTGGCTTGTTGACGTCGTTGCGCACCGAGGCCATCTCCCTGGAGGAGGCCGAGTGGATCCTGTTCACGCCGCGTACCGCAAGCATTTTGCAGGACAAGGGGCTATCGCCCGAGCTCTGTAATCTGATCATGGAGGCATGCGAACTGGAGGATGTGCAGAGCCTGAGGCCGGATCGCCTGGAGGCCAATGTGCAACAACTGGCCGAGCGTTTTGCATCGATCCTGCAAAGCGATCCCGGTTATGCCCACAGAGCCAGTGAAAAGATCCGTCGGGAAGACTTGTATGTCATCCGTTAGTCCTCGACCTGCTGAACTTCGTGTTGCTGCTTGCTCATCTGATCAGCAATCCGCGCTTGCTCGGCGAAGTCAGGGGAGGGGTAGCTGTTGCTGATGCCCGTGTTGGCGCCGCTAGTGACGCTGTTGCGGATCTTCCTGGCCGCCGCCATGACCTGCTGGCTGACCGCGCGTTTGTTCCTGCCGCAGCAGGGTCCTGGTCCCGCCGTGGCCAAGTGATTCACGTGCCCCCGGTTGCCGTTACAGGCAGCCGGGTGGGGGCGCGCCACGAAGTATCCAGCACTCGGATCGCCGCTGGAGATTGTCCTGGGCTCGGCCAAGGTCCAGCGTCTCAACCTGATCTGGCATCGCCAGCAACAGCTGGCGTCGGGGGCAGTGGTTGCACGGAAATATCAGCGCGATTGCCCCTGCGGCGCAGGTATGAAGAGCACAGGCTCGGCCCCGAAAAAAAGCCACTGATGCGGGCTTCTTAGTTGTTGCAGGCCCTTCGGGCCAAGGCTTTCGGGGGGCTCGAGGCCGAACGTCTTGATGGGCCTCCGGTTTGCAATCAAGAATCTTCTCGGTCACGCCCGAGAGCCGTCCTATCTCATTCACAAGTTAACGTTTGTAGGCTTTCCAGGCCTTGAGGAGCAAGGCAAACGTCAAACACGAGATAGGTATAAAACCCATGAAATTCATCAAGTCCGCACTGTCTGTCGCTGTGTGCTGTGTCGCTGCCCAGGCCATGGCGGCCGACGGCGAAATCAACTTCACCGGCTCGATTACTGCCAATACCTGTTCGGTGAGTGTCGGCGACCTCAACGGCGGTGCCGGCGTTAATGTTTCCCTGGGCAACGCGCCCGCCCTGTCACTGAAAAAGGCCGGCGATACCGCTGGCGCCGGTTCCTTTGCCCTGAGCATGACGGCACCGAAGGACGACAAGGATTGTGTGCTGACCGGCAAGACCGCCACCGTGCGCTTTCTCAGCATGAACGGTGCCGCCGGCCCCAACGGTGAGTGGTTGGCCCTGGAGGGCGCAGGCGGCGCCGGGGTGGCCAAGAACGTCGCGGTGCAGATTCGCGACGCCAAGGGCGTGGACGTGCAACTGGGCCGGGCTTCCAGCGAGTACGCGGACCTGACCCAACCGATGCGTTTCACCGCCAACTACATCGCCACCGGTGAAGCCACGCCGGGCACCGCCAACGCCAAGGCGTCCTTTAGCGTCGACTACAAGTAAGCGCGTTCCGGCCGAGGCTCCTGCCTGTGACTTGGGGGCCTCGGCATGCCCTGTTCCCTGCCTCAGGTTCTGATCGATATGACTACTTTCCCTCGCTTTCGCGGCGCGCTGCTGTGTGCGTCCCTGGCGCTGCTCTGGCCCGTCTCCCAGGCCAGCGCCGGCATCATGCTCAATGGCACGCGGATCATCCTCAACGCCGATGAACGCAGTGCCTCGACCATCGTCTCCAACCTCACCAGCAGCGATTACGCGGTGCAGACCTGGGTCAATGACGCCGCGGACAGCAAGGGCTCGCTCAGCCCGTTCATCGCCATGCCGGCGCTGTTCAAGGTGCGTGCGGGCGAGGAGCAGGTGGTACGGATCATCAAGACGCCCGGGCAACTGCCGGAGGATCGGGAGTCGGTGTTCTATTTCAATGCCCAGGAAATTCCCCTGCTGGAGCAAAAGCAGGAGAACACCCTGAAAGTGGCGGTGCGCACCCGGGTCAAGCTGTTCTATCGGCCCGGCCACTTGCCGGGCAGCGCTCAGGACGCGCCCGGCCAGTTGACCTGGAAACTCCTGGCGCAACCGTCGGGAACGGTGTTGCAGGTGACCAACCCGAGTGCCTATCACATCACTTTCATCGCTATCCGGGTGATGGATGGCGACACCCCGATCGAGCTGCAGGACGTCGACATGGTGGCCCCCAAGTCCACCCAGGACTTCCCTCTCAAACGCCGGCTCAAGTCCGGCAGCGCCACTGTGGAATTCTCGATCATCAATGACTACGGGGGTTACAGCGATCCGTTGAAGTCCAGTGCGACATTTTGAGCCGATGACGTGCCTACGGAATGAAACCAGCGCATTCATGCAGAGGGTCAAGTTCGGGATGTGTGTGTGTTTGAAAAACTGGGTCGGTTGTTTGGCCGGATCGCTATTGTTGGCCGCGCTCAAGAACAGCGCAGTAGTCGCCGCAGAGTTCGATAGCGGATTCGTGGCGGATTTTGGCGGCAGCGGTGCGCTGAAAAGCGATCTCGAAGCCATGCTCCATGAGCAGGACGTGGGCCCGGGCCGCTACCTGGTGGAGATCAGTCTCAACCGTGATTATTTTGCCCAGCGCGACCTCAGCTTTGTCCCCGGCGACAAGGGCCTCAAGGCCTGCCTGCCGCAGGCACTGCTGACGGAAATGGGAGTCAAGCTGCCTCCCTTGCAGGCCCCCGGCATCGATGAGCAATGCCTGGACTTGCCCGGGCTGGTGCAAGGCGCGAGCGTGAATTTCGACAGCCGCCAGCTCCGGCTGGACATCAGCGTGCCGCAGATAGCCATGAACCGCGATGCTCGGGGCTATGTGGCGTCCGAAGAGTGGGACAGCGGGGTCAATGCCGGCTTTCTCAACTATCAGTTCTCCGGATCCCAGAGCAGGAACCCGCAGCGCAACGCGGCCAACTATTACCTCTACCTCAATGGCGGTCTCAACCTCGGCGACTGGCGCCTGCGCTCCAGTTCGTCCTATCGCAAGGACGGCACCTGGGAGCGTGCCGCCAGCTATGTGCAACGCGACCTGCCGGGGACCCTGGGCAGCCTGACCCTGGGTGAAAGCGTGACCCCGGGGGACACCTTCCAGAGTGTGCCGTTTCGTGGCGTGCAACTGGCCAGCGACACGCAGATGCTGCCCGACTCGCTGCAGGGCTATGCGCCGGTGATCCATGGCGTGGCCCAGAGCCAGGCCCGGGTCGAGGTGCGTCAGCACGGCTATTCGCTGTACAGCACCTTCGTCTCCCCGGGGCCTTTCGAGATCCGCGACCTCAACGCCGCGTCCGGCAGTGGTGACCTGGAGGTGATCATCACCGAGGCCGATGGCAGCGAGCGGCGTTTCATCCAGCCTTACGCGACCTTGGGCAACCTGCTGCGCGACGGCACCTGGCGCTACAGCGTCAGCGCCGGCCAGTACCATGAGCCGGGCTCGCAGGTGGAGCAGCCGGCCTTCACCCAGGCATCCCTGGCCTATGGCATGCCGCGGGACTACACCCTGTCCCTGGGCGGGTTGCTGGGGGAGGGCTATCGCGCCTATCAAGTCGGTGTGGGCAAGGGCCTGGGCACCTTCGGCGCTTTGTCCCTGGACGTGACCCAGGCCATGACCGACACCCCGCTGGGGTCGCTCAGTGGACAGAGTTATGGCCTGCGCTACGGCAAGGCGTTCGCCACCGGCACCAACCTGCGCTTTGCCGGCTATCGCTATTCGACCCCCGGCTACCGGGACTTCAGCGAGGCCGTGAGCCAGAGCACCTGGGACAGCGATCACGATGCGGACGGCCGCTATCGGCGGGTCAGCCGGCGCAGTCGACTGGAGGCCAACCTTTCCCAGGCCTTTGCCGACAGCACGTCGTTGTACCTGAACCTGTCACAGCAGGATTACTGGAACTCGTCCCGGCAGCAACGTCAGGTGCAGTTCGGGGTCAGTGGCCAGGTGCAGCGGGTCAACCTGTCGCTGTACGCCAGCAAGAGTCTGAGCGCCAGCGATAACGAAGGCGTGCAGTTGGGCCTGACCCTGAGCTTCCCGCTGGGTCGGCACAACGCCAGCGTCAGCCTGGAGCGCAATGCCGACGGCAGCCACGATCAGCGCCTGGGCCTGAGCGGCCTGGCGGGGGACTACCACAACCTCAACTACAACCTGGACATGCTGCGCAGCGAGCATTCGGCCAACACCGGCTCGGCCTCCGTTGGCTATCGCGCGCCCTGGGCCAACCTCAATGCCGGCCTGAGCAGCAGCAGCGCCTACAAGACTGCCAACGTCGGCCTCTCCGGCTCGGTGCTGGCCCATGCCGGTGGTGTGCAACTGGGGCAGAGCCTGGGCGATACCATGGCCCTGGTGGAGGTCAAGGACACCCCCAATGTGGGGGTCAACAATGCGCCGGGCACCTTTACCGATGCCAAGGGCTACAGCCTGGTGCCCTATGTGCAGCCGTACCGGCGCAACCGCATCAGCCTGGACACCAGCAAGCTGGACGCCAACACCGACATCGACAGCGGCGTGAGCACCGTGACCCCGCGGCGCGGTGCGGTGGTGCTGGCGCGCTTCAAGGCCCGGCACACCGAGAAGGTGCTGGCCAGCGTGACCCTGCCCGGGGGCGCGGTGGTGCCGTTCGGCGCGGCGGTGCTGGATGCCGCCGGGCATAAGGTCAATGCCGTGGGCCCCATGGGCCAGGTGTTGCTGGCGGTGGGCGAGAGTCGCGACTTCCGCCTGGTCTGGGGCACCGCCGCCAGTCAGCAATGTGCCGTCACCCTGGACCTGCAACAGACCCGGGAACAGGAAGGCTTCAAGCTGGCGAACCTGCGTTGCGCGCCCTTGGGCCACTAGCGCCCGGTCCCGGCGTCAGACCCGGCCCGCAAGCTTCGGCTTGCGGGCTTTTGTTTGGCTCTGCACCCGGGCTTGGTGCGCCCTGGCTCAATGTGGCTGGGCGGAAGTGGCCAGGGTGCTGTTGAGCTGTTCCATCAGGGTCCTGACCTCCTTGCACAGATGGGCCAGGGCGTCGACGGCGGCGTTGTCCGCCAGGGCTTGCTCCAGGGTTTCGCACAAGCGCAGCAGGGCGTCGGACTGCATCATCTGCGCCGAGCTTTTCAGCTTGTGGGCCTGGCTGGCCAGGGTCTTGAAGTCGAGGCGGGCCATGGCCTCCTCCAGGGCGTGAAGGTCCTGCTGATTGCAGACGATCAGGTGGCCCAGCAGGCTGCGGCGCTTGTCCTCCGGCAGGTTGAACAGCAACAGCGCCGAACTGCCGTCTTCCACTTCCTGCGGCGTCCTGCTCTCGCTGAACAGCGGCACGTAGCGGGCCAGCATCGACACGCTTAAGGGCTTGAGCAGGCAGGCATCCATGCCGGCGGCGAGGCCGGCCTGCATGTCCTCGCCCCGGGCGCTGGCGGTGGTGCCGATGATGGTGCAGGGGGGCATGCGCATCTGCTGTTCCAGGCGGCGGATCTCTTCGGTCAGGCCGATGCCGTCCAGCTCCGGCATGTTGCAGTCGGTGATGATCAGGTCGACCTCGTTGTCCTCCCAGATGAACAGCGCCTCAAGCCCGTCGTGGGCCAGGATCGGCAGGTGGCCGAGCAGTTCGATCTGCTCCTTGAGCAGGGTCAGGCTCGGCAGGTGGTCCTCGACGATGAGGATCTTCAGGCGCCGCTGGATGGGCGCCGCCGGTTCGCTCTTGGGCAGCGCCAGTGGGGTGTCGCTGTGGGGGGCTTCTTCGGCGCAGGCGGTCAGGGTCATGGTGGTGCCCTTGCCCGGGCTGCTGTCCACCAGCAGGTCGCCATCGATGATCCGGCTCAGCGACTGGCAGATACACAGGCCGATGCCGGCGCCACTGTTGCGGTTGACGGTGACCCGGGAGAAGGGCGTGAACAGGCTGGCCATGTCGGCCGGATCGATGCCCGGGCCGGTGTCCTGCACGCTGATGGAGAAGGCGAAGCGCTGTTCGCCCAGCGCCACGCCCTGGACCCGCAGGGTGATGTCGCCACTGTCGGTGAACTTGATCGCGTTGCTCATCAGATTGGAGAGGATCTGCTTGATCTTCAGCCGGTCCAGGCGCAATGGCAGGTCGGCGCAGGCATCGAAGTGGGTGATGATCGACAAGCCCTTGCGGGTCGCCAGGCTGTCGAAGATCCCGCGGATCGAGGTCACTATCTGCCGCAGGGTGCAGGTTTCCAGGTGCAGGCGGGTCTGCCCGGATTCGATGCTGGAGATATCCAGGATGCCCCCCAGCAGCTCCAGCAGGCTGACGGCCGCCTCGTGGGCCAATTGCAGCGATTCGAGGTTCTTGCCCTGGGGCGCCTTGCGGGTCAGTACCAGCTCCAGCATGCCGATGATGGCATTCATCGGGGTCCTGATTTCGTGGCTCATGGTGGCCAGGAAGGTCGACTTGGCGCTGTTGGCCCGGTCGGCGGCCTCCTTGGCCTGGCGCAGTTCTTCGAGGATGCGCAGGCGATCGCCGATATCCAGCCAGCCGCAGACCACGCCGAACACCTGCTGCTGATCGTCGCGCAGCGGCTGGATCCAGTGGTAGATATCCAGGCTCTGGCCGCCCAGGTGCAGGGTCTGGTCTCGGGCAATCGCGCTGCCCGATCGCACCACCTGCTCATAGTCGTGCTGCCATTGATTGACCACGGTGCGGCTGAGCAGCGCGTCGAGGACCTTGCTGTTGGTGCTGGAGGTGGCGCCAGGGACGAAGGTCTGGGCGTAGGGGGTGTTGAACAGCAACAGCTCGCCGTCACGGTCACGCACGTAGATCGGGTGGGGAATGCTGTCGACGATGTTCTGGATCAGGCTCAGGCGCTCCTGCAATTGCTTGCGCACGATGGATTTCTTGAAGATCAGCTTGCGCAGGTAAAGGATCCAGATGCAGGTGGCCAGAAGCAGGACGAAGGAGGCGCTGAGCACCTGATAGACCCGCAGGGTCACCTGTTCCCAGTACTTGTTGTCGGTGGCGGCGTTGGCCCGCCAGCGTCCGGAAATGGCCGCGGTCTCGCTCGGGGAAATGCGCAGCAGGGCCTTTTCGATGATGGAAATCAGCACCTTGTTCTGCGGCTGGCTGGCGAGGCCGATCCGTGCGTTGACGCCCTTGAGCAGGCCCGAGACTTTCAGCGCGTCCTCGTATTTGTAGGACAGGTAGTAGCGGGCCTGGTTGGTGGAGGTCAGGGTGAAGTCGCTGCCGCCGTCGCGTACCCGGTTCAGGGAGTCGGCGACGTTGTCGGTGGTGTGGATCTTCAGGTGCGGGTAGTTCTGGCGGATGTGTTCCAGCAGGGCGTCGGAGGTGGGCAGGGCGATGCTCTGCTCGGGACTGTCCTTGAGGTTGAACTCCTCGGGGCCGTTGTTTCGGGTGATCAGGGTATAGGGCGTGGTGATGACCGGGCGGGTAAACAGGTACTTGCGATCCCGCGAGTCGGTTTCCGACATGATTCCCAGGTCCACTTCGCCCTTGTCGAGCAGTTCCATGGCCTTGTGCACCGAGCGGGTGCGGACGATCTCGAAGCGCAGTCCGGAGTTCAGGCGCACCAGTTCCAGAATGTCGGACATGGTGCCGCCGAACTGGCCGCTGTTGTCGAACAGCGCGTAGGGCGCGAGGTCTTCGCTGACGGCGATCCGGAAGGGCCTCTTGCTCTGCAGCAGCTGCTTTTCCTCGTTGTTGAGCACGCTGACGAATTCGTCATCGCTGCACTTGAGGGTCACCACCCACCAGTTGACCATCCGAATGATCTGGCACCGGCTGCGCGACTGCAGCTGCTGGTTGAGGATCGAGACCAGGCGCCGGTTTTGCCCGGTGTAGGCAAAGCCGATGTAGGCCTCCAGGCCGTTGACGCTGATGTTGGTCACCAGCTGATTGTTGAAGCTCTGGTTCAGCAGGTAGTTGGTGCTGACGGTGTCGCCCAGGTAGGCCTGGGCCTGCCCCTTGAGCACGGCGGCGATGGCGTCATAGGGCGACTGGTAGTTCTTGATGGTGGCGCTGCGGAAGATCTTGAAGGTGTTCTCGTCGATGAAGCCGTCGGGGGTGGAGGAAATCTGTGCCGCGGGATCGCGCAGGTCCACGTCAAGCAGGCTGCCGGTGGTGGAATACAGGGCGATCTGGGTATAGGCGTAGGGCGAGGAGATTTGTACGCCGTACTTTTCCGCCTCCGGTTGGGTGGCGGCATCCACCAGATCGATTTCTCCCGCTTGCAGTGCCTTGAAGGCGCTCATGCGGTCCGGATAGCTGCTGATCTCGAAGCGGATGTTGAGGACTTTCTGCAGCGCCAGCAGGTTTTCCGCAAGGATGCCCTCCAGCTGTTTTTTCTCGGTGAAGATGGTCAGCGGCGGGTAGTCGGGGTAGGTCACGCCGATTCTGACCGGCTTGCGCTGGCTGAGCCAGGCCCGGTCTTGCTTGGTGACCTGGGCGGAGAACTGCAGGGCTTGTCCCCGTGACGATAACTGGAAGGGGTCGGCACCCTGGACAACGGCGGGCAGCAGGGCCGTGAACAGAGTCAGGAGTAGCGTCAGGTAGATGGGGTTCATAGGGCGCAGGTCAAAGCAGATTCATTTCTTTGGCTATGCCGGCCAGCTCTATGGTAGTGCGTACCCCCAACTTGCGAAGAATGTTGATCTTGTGTCCGCTGACCGTCTTGTTGCTCAAGTGCAGACGTTCACCGATGGCCACATTACTCAGTCCCTGGACCAGTAGTTGCAAAACGATGATTTCCTTATTGGTGAGTCTCTGCGAAGCCGACTCGTTGTTCTGGCCGTGTTCCATGTAATGGGCCAGTACTTCCTTGGGGAAGTAAAGATAACCGTCATTGATGGTGTTGAGCCCCTTCACCAGTTCATCCATGTTGGCGCTCTTGTTGATGAAGCCCAGGGCTCCGGCTTGCATGCAGCGGGCCGCATAAGTGCTGGCCAATTGCGAGGTGAAGACCAGGGTCTTGATCTTGAGGTTTTCCGAGTGGATGCGTTGCAGCACCGACAGCCCGTCCAGGCTATCGAGGCCGATATCCAGCAGCAGGTACTCCGGGGCCAGGCTGCGGATCTTGGCGAGGGCGTCCAGGCCATCGGTTGATTCGGCAACGACCTGATAGCCGTGTTGCTCCAGCGTGACTCTGATTGCCCCGCAGATAATCGGGTGATCATCCACGATCAGTACGGTTCTCGTCATGGTTTCCTCATTCTGATTCTTACTTGGAGAGTGTTTATAGCGGTATAGGATAAAGCTCCGGTTTAACATCCGAATTATACCTGCGCACCCTCTTGGACAGTTCTAAAGAGCAGTGCGCTGACGGACTTTTAAGGATGTTCTTGGTTTTCTACAAGAAGCTTCTTGGGTTTTTTGGCGGGTGCTTTTGTTAGCCTGTTGACTCTTTTAGTTGTGCTGGAAAAGAGCATCAGAGGCAGTTAATGCACGGTCGATTATTGTTTTTGCTTTGTTGCATAAGTGGCGGCGCCTGGGCCGATTGCACCGGTGGTGATACTGAAAAGTATCTGGACTTCGACATGGGCACTCAGTATGTGCCCCGTGATGCGCCCATCGGTTCGGTGATCGGCACGGCCAATGCCAGTTTCACTTACAAGCACTCCAGCGAGATTGAATGCCGCCATGGCGATCTGTGGGAGACTCGACTCAATGCCTGGCCCAGAGTGACGGGCATCACCCTGCCACCGTTCACGGGGCTGGATTTGAGCAAGGCCACCATCCTCAAGACCAATGTGCCCGGCGTCGGCGTGGTGATCAGTGCCCCCGGTCGCAGCATGACGCACTGGATCAACGTCAGCGGGGCACATCCTTTGGTCCCGTTCAAACTGAGCAATACCCAGGCCTTGCGTATCGTTGATCCGGTGGAAACCCGCTTCACCCTGATCAAAGTCAGCAATGATATTCCCATGGGCAGCTCGCAGGTCAGTAACAGCCAATCGGCAGTGGCGTTCTGGTCTGGCAACCGCCGTTTCCACAGCGTGTTCCTGCTCGCCACTGTGGTGCGCTCGGAGTGCTCCTTGGCCGGCGGCGCCAACACCTACCTCGAAGTGCCCATGGGCGAGGTCATGCGTCGCCAGTTCAACGGCAAGGACAGCCACATGGACAGCAAGGATGTGGTCATTCCCCTGACCAACTGTACGGCGGGCACCTACCCGACGGATCAGGGCTGGAACTACTACCAGAACGCCAACGCCCACCTGCGCCTGGAGGGCGTCCAGGGCTCGGCGATCCTCGACGCCCATCGGGGCATTCTCGGCCTGACGTCGGACTCCACCGCCAAGGGCGTGGCGGTGCAGGTCCTGCGCAAGGATGGCGTCACCCCCTTAACCTTGGGGCAGGAGGTATCGATGGCCCGTCTCAGCGGCAGCCAAATGAACATCGAACTCAAGGCCCGCTACATCCAGACCTCCGATTCGGCGGCAGGCCCCGAGCCGGGCAAGGCCAATGCCCGGGCGGCCTTTACCCTGACCTACAAGTAACCGCAGCGACTGGTCACACCCGCCCCTGGGGGCGGTGGGGCCGGCAAGGGCATGAACTCGGAAAGCTCTTGCTCCGATTCAGGAAGCGTCCTGAGTTCAAGCGAAGCTGTTTTGGATAGGATGATTTTTTTCCGGAGCTGTCTTGATGTCGACGTTGAGCGTACTGCTGCTGTGTTCGAACGCTTTTCGGGTTCGAGGCCTTTCAAGAATACTCACAGCCTCCGGGGTTGCCCGGGTTCAGGTGATCGGTCAGGAAAGCCAATGGGCGCAGTTCCCGCCCGAGCTGGATGAACTGGACCTGGTGATCTGCGATTCCCTGCAGTCGCTGACGGCCATCTACTACCTGCGCCGGCTCTGCGAGCACTATGGCTTTTTCTCGATGATCGAATGCGAGGCCCTGGATGCGCCCATCCGCTGGGGGCTTGCGAATTTCCGCGCACATTCGGGCAAGTACTGCGCCGGCAGCTACAGCGACCTGGACACCACGCAGATCAGCGGCTTGCTGCTCAAGGCCCTGACCGTCAAGCGCGCGGTGCACAAGCACACCCGCAGCAGCACCCTGGCCGCGCCGAAACGCCCCCCCGCCAGCAACGACTGGGTGGCGCAACGGGATGTGTTTCAGGCCCTGGCCGCGCAGCAGTTCATTCCCTACTTCCAGCCTCAGGTGTGCCTGCGCACCCGACGCATCACCGGTGTCGAGGTCCTGGCCCGCTGGCAGCATCCCGACAAGGGCGTGCTGGGGCCGCAATTCTTCCTCGACCTGTTCGACAGTCCGTCGCGGCATCGCCAGTTGTTCGAGTGCCTGGTGCACCAGGGGCTGCAGGTGCAACGGCAATTGCAGGGCACGTCGGGCGGCGAGGCCCTGGTGTTTTCCTACAACATCGAGGCCAGTCAATTGACCGACCCCGAGTTTGCCGCCCGGGTGTTGCAGCAGATCGACGCCGCCGGGGTGCCCAAGACTCAGGTCACCCTGGAGATCACCGAGCGCCAGGCCCTGACCCTGGACATGCAGAGCATCGAGAACATTAGCGTTCTGCTCAACAGCGGGGTACGCCTGTCCCTCGACGACTTTGGCACCGGGCATTCGTCGATCATGCGTCTGGCGGACATTCCCTTCGGCCAGATCAAGCTCGACTCGGGCTTTGTCGCCAGTGCCCTGGGGCACAAGGAAACCCGGATCATCGAGGCCCTGGTGGGGCTGGCCCGTTCGCTCGACCTGGAGTTGGTGGCCGAGGGCATCGAAACCGAGAAGCAGCGCCGGCATCTGCAGCGCCTGGGAATCGATGCGGCTCAGGGTTATCTGTTCCACAGGCCGATGAAGGGGGCGGCGCTGGCCCGGCTGCTGGCCACGGACAGCCCGCCGCTGCGGCTGATCCGTCAGGGCTAGTGCCACTGCGGTCCGGCACCGCTCACAGCAGGTCCATCTCCTTGGCGATGGTGGCCAGTTCGATGGTGGTGCGCACCCCGAGTTTCTTCAGCACATTGATCTTGTGCCCGCTGATGGTCTTGTTGCTCAGGTTGAGCTTGCTGGCGATTTCCAGGTTGCTGTAGCCGCTGGCCAGCAATTGCAGGATCACCAGTTCCTTGTTGGTCAGGTTGTTCAGTGCGTCATTGGCGGCGTGGCCGATTCCCCGGTACATCTCCAGGACTTCCTTGGGGAAATACAGATAGCCGTCGGCCAGGGCATTCAGGCCCTTGACCAGTTCCTGCAGGCCGGCGCTCTTGCTGATGAAACCCATGGCCCCGGCCTGCATGCAGCGCACGCCGTAGGTGCTGGCGCGATTGGCGGTGAATACCAGGGTCTTGACCTCCAGTTGGTCCACTGCAATGCGTTGCAGGACCGAGAGCCCATCCAGGTTGTCCAGGGAAATGTCCAGCAGCATGTAGTCCGGACGCAGCTTGTGAATCTTGTCCAGTGCGTCGAAGCCGTCGGAGGACTCGCCGATGGGCTTGTAGCCGTTCTCTTCAAGCAGCTCGCTGACCGCGGCGCAGATGATGGGATGGTCGTCGACGATAAGCACGCGTCTTTTTTTCATGGGGTCCTCGGAAGAAACCCTGGTCAGAGCTGTTAGGGCTCGTTGCGTAAAATGGGTCACTCGGCAGTCACTGCTTTTATTGTGGAAGTCATAGGCCCGATGACTCTTTTGCATGGGGTCAACGATGTTTTGCAGGGCCGCGGAGACCGCGGCGTAACCCCAAGAGAGTGAAGGCTTGGTAAACAGCGCAAGCATGTTAGTTCAGAAAAACGGGCAAAAGATTCGCGCAAGAAGCGACTGGTAAATATCCAAGACGCTTCTTGCCAGGGCGCGCGCGCTGTCTGTGAGCGCTGTACTCAAGTGGGAAGTTTGCGCAGTGTCCTCAGCCGCTCGGGGCTGAGGCTGGCGGGGCGGCAGGTCCTGGGCGCCGTTCAGTAGCTATTACGGCGCCTTGAGCATCACATAGGCTTCACCGCCACGGCGATCGTGCATGAGGATGAAGGTCTGCCCGTCGAGGGTGATCTTGGTCGGCACGCTCTGTGCCAGCGGGGTGCTGGAGAACTTGCCGGCCATGCTCAGAAACTGCTGGGTCAGCGAGCTGTCGTTCTGGCTCGGGGTGGTGATCGCGCATTCCTTGCCGGCCTGGACCTGGACCCCCAGGGTCTGGTCCTCGTTCATGCCCATCTTGGCGAAGCCGGCATCGGTGAGTTCAAGAATGCCATGGGCCCGGGCGGCGGTTTCGGCACCGGCGAAGGACGGCGCGGATTTCAGGCAGATATCGCGAAAGGCCAGGATGCCGGCGGAGGTGATGGTGGGTTCCTGCCTGATTTCCCGGGTCACGCTGGAGCAGGCGCCGAGCAGCGCCAGAGCGGCGAGAAGTGAGGCTAGGGATGCGGTGCGGGGCAGAGTGTTCATGGAAAATCCTTGCAAACGGGCCGGCCAGGGCGCGGGGAATGGTGCTTGCCGAAGGAGGCGTCGGCGCTCTAGCAGGTTAGGCAGGGGCACCGTGCAGATCAATCTTTTGTGTGACATCCGCGGAGTCAGGAGCGATTGGCCAAGGGCTGGCGCAGTAATTGCGTGCCTGCTGGATCCGTTCAGCGAGGGGGCCTGTGGCCATGCAGTTACGAGCGTTGCGTTACTTCCACGAGGTGGCCCGGTGTGCCTCCCTGCGTCAGGCGGCCGAGCGCCTGTACGTGACGCCTACCGCCGTGAGCCGGCAGATCGAGCAGTTGGAGCACTTCTTTGGCACTGCGCTGATCGAGCGCGGCCCGCGGGGCATCCGCCTGACGGTGGAAGGCGAGTGCCTGGCCGAGCAGGTCAGTTCCACCTTGCGCGGCTTCGATCAGGTGCGCGACGTGATCGCCAGTCGCCAGAGCCAGGTAGCGGGTAACGTCAGCATCCATGTGTCGGAAAGTATCGTTTCCAGCGTGCTGGCGCCGGTGCTTGCGGCGTTCAACCGGGCCCATCCGAAAGTCACCTTCAACATCGTCATCGCCAGTGCCGGCGCCACCCTGGATGCCCTGTGCAGCGGCGAGGCCGACCTGGGCCTGGCCTTCTACCTGCCGGAGCGGGCCGAGGTGGACGTGACCGCCCATTGCCAGTTGTGGCACCGGGTGCTGGTCAGCGCCGAGCACCCGTTTGCCCAGTGCCCGAGCATTCGCCTGGCGGACCTGCAGGGCCAGCCCCTGGCGATTCCCGATTCGGCCTACGGCGTGCGCCAGGCCCTGGAAGGGGCGGCGAAGAAGCGCGGGGTGAGCATTCTGCCGGTGTTCACCACCAGTTCCCTGGAGGTGCAGAAAAGCCTGGCCCGCCAGCGCGCGGCGGTGCTGATCCTGCCCCAGGTGGATGCCGAGGCCCGGGACCTGGGGGATGGCCTGGTGGCGGTGCCGATCGACGACGAGTCCCTGGAGCGGATCCGCGTCGACCTGTGCGTGGTGCGCAACCGCCCCCTGTCGGTGGCCACCCTGAAATGCCAGGAAATGCTTGCCCGCGCAATGCAGCACTACGCCCTGGTCGATTGAGGTCCTGCATACATGACCCTGTAGCCGCTGCCGAGCCTGTGGCGAGGCTGCGACAAGGTCCGCAGGACCTTGCCTGGCGATCTCTCGCCATCGCACCGCCCCATTTCTCAGAACAACTTGAACGGAAAGTTGCCCACCAGGCGGAACTCGTCATAGCTGCCGTCGATCTGGCCGCCGCTGGCGCGGTGGTTGTAGACGATGGTGCGCAGCACTGCATCCTTGAGCCGCCCGGATTGCACCACATACGCCAGCATCAGGCCGTTTTCGTCGTGCTTGGCGCCGTCCAGGCCGCGCACGTTGTAGCCGCGGTTGCGGCCGTTGCGATCGCCGTCGTAGTGCGTGCCATCGATGTCCCAGCCCTTGGCGTGCCACAGGCTGGCGCTCAGCCCGGGCACGCCGTAGGCGGCAAAATCCAGGTCGTAGCGCAGCTGCCAGGACTTTTCATTGGGGCCGTTGTAGTCCGAGTACAGGGAGTTGGCCATGTAGTTGCCGGTGGACTCCCAGACATAGTCGAAGTACTCGTTGCCGAACACTTGCTGCCAGGCCAGGGTCAGGCTGTGGGCCTGATGGCTGCCGGTCAGCGCCAGGCTCAAGGCGTCGTTGTCGATGTAGCCCAGGCGCTGCTGGCCCTGGTCCCGGGTGTGGTAGTAGTTGAACGCGGTCTTCAGCGCCAGCCGGTTTTTGTCCCCGGCGCGGTGTGTCAGGCCCAGGTAGTACTGGTCCCACATGTTCTCGAAGCGCGAGGCGTAGAGGCTGCCTTCCAGGCCCAGACCGGGTTTCACGGTGGCCCCCAGGTAGCTGATGCGCTCACCGCTGTAGGCGCGGTTGCCGAAGGTGGTGGTCAGGCGCTCGCTGCCGGTGCCGGTGCGCGGGATGGCCCGGTCGAAACTGCCGGCCTGCAGCGCCAGCCAGTCGGTTTCGTTGCTGTACAGGCCCAGGCCCTGAAAGCTTGAGGGCAGGGCGCGGTTGTCCTTGAAACGCAGCACCGGGTTGTCGGTCATCAGGCGTCCGGCCTTGAGCTCGGTGTTGGACAGGCGCAAGCGCACATCGCCGATGCCCAGGCGGCTCCAGGTGGGCAGGGCGTCGCCGTCGCTGTCCACCAGCACCCGGTCGCCGCCATTGGCCACCCGGCCATGACCGCGCTCCAGGTTCACCGCGCTGAACAGCGCGGCATCCACGCCCAGGCCGATCAGCCCCTGGGTGTAGCCCGAGCTGTACTTGAGCATGCCGGTCTGTACCCAGGTTTCCCTGACCCGGGTGCGTTCGATGCCGTCGGGCTTCTTGATGCTCAGGTAGGTGTCGCGCTGGGTGTGCTGGTTGGAATAGTAGTGGCGCAGGTTGAGGTCCAGGTGGCTGCCCTGGATGAACCCCGGCGCCTGGTCCTGCTGGCTCGGGCGCGGGTTGTCCTGGGCGATGACGGCGCTACTGGCCGCCAGTGCCAGGGTGAACAGTACGGGCTGTTGCATGGTGCTTCCCCACAAATCAAAGGCGTCGGTCCTCCGCCCGACCGCGGTCATGCGCGGCCGGCAGGGTAGAGAAAAACGCGGTGCCGTAAAAGGGTGTCGGGCCGTGAGGCGAATGCTCAGCGGGCGCGGGCTTCTGCGAGCCGTTGGCCGGGGTGGCTGCGCCCGGGTGATTGCGGGCGGGTTTCCTTGGCGAACCAGGCCGCGGTCAGGCACACCAGGTTGGCCACCAACAGGTAGCCCACTGGCGACATCGGGTTGCCGGTGGTGCCGATCAGCCAGGTGATGATGATCTGCGCGGTGCCGCCAAAAGCCGCCACGCCAAAGGCGTAGACGATGGAGAAACCGGTGGAGCGCACCGCCTTGGGAAAGCTCTCCACCAGCAGCACGATCAGCGCCGCGCCGCTCATGCCGTGCAGGCCGGAGAGCACCGCCAGGGTCAGCAGGAAAGTCGTCGGGCTGGGATGCTCGGTCATCAACTGCAACGCCGGGAACAGCACCAGCAACAGCACCACTCTTGGCGCCATGAGGATGGTGCGGCGGCCGAAACGATCGCAGAGCATGCCGCCGGCAATTGCGCACACCGCCATCGCCGCGCCGGCCACCAGGGTCGAGAGCATGGAGATGCTGGTGGGCAGCTTGAGCTCGGTGAGGGCGAAGGTGGTCATGTAGTTGATGAAGTACTGGGTGATGGTGCTGCCGGAGAGAATCAGCAACCCCAGCACCAGGGCCCGGCGGTGCTCGCCGAACACCTGGCGCACCAGGCTGCCGGTGCTGGCCTCTTCGCCCTGGCCGTGGAAGGTTTCCGCCAGGTTGCGGCGGATGTAGATGCCGATCGGCAGCACCAGCAGGCCGAACACGAAGGGCACGCGCCAGCCCCAGGTGTTGAGGTCCTCAGGCGATAGCACCTGGGTCAGGGTGTAGCCCACGGTGCCGGCGGCCATGGCGGCCACGCCCTGGGCCACCACCTGCCAGCAGGCGTAGGTGCCGCGCTTGTGCGGCGGCGCGGCTTCGAGGATGTAGGTGGTGGCGGGGCCGGCCTCGCCGCCCCAGGCCAGGCCCTGGATCAGCCGGGTGATTACCAGCAGGATCGGCGCGGCGATGCCGATGCTCTCGTAGCTGGGCAGGATGGCGATGCTGCCGGTACCCACGGCCATCATCACCAGGGTCAGGAGCATCGCCGGCTTGCGTCCGACGCGGTCGGCGTAGGCGCCGATCAGCACCGCCCCCAGGGGCCGCACGATAAAGCCGACGCCGAAGGCGGTGACCGACAGCATCAGGCTGACGAAGGCACTGTCGGAGGGAAAGAAGGTGTGGCCGATCATCACCGCGAAGGTGGCGTAGACCCCGAAATCGAAGAACTCCACGGCGTTGCCGAGGATCACCGCGAACACGCTGCGCTTGCCCCCCGCCGCGTTGGGCGTTTCGGGCTCGGGTGTGGCGGATGGATTGGACGCTTGGCTGTGCATACTGGCCCCTCGAATTTTTATTCATAGGTTGCCCAGGCCCCGGGCGGCAAGGCCCGGAGCTGGGGTGAAGGTGGCAGTTTCGGTGTGTCAGTGAGACGGCGGATTCGGCCAGCTGTGGATTGCTCCGCGCCAGCTCTCATAGGTCTTGGCCACTTGCAGCAGCCATTGATCGGCAAATCGCGGGGCGATCATCTGCAGGCCGATGGGCAGGCCATCGGCGGCAAAACCGCAGTTGATCGACAGCGCCGGTTGTTCGCCCATGTTCCAGGGCAGGGTGAAGACGATGTGCTCGAACGGTTGCTGCGGGTCGTTGCTCGGCGACGGCCACTGCGCGGGAAAGCTGTTGACCTGGTTGGTCGGCGACAGCACCAGGTCGAACTCGCTGAACACCTGGGCGGCGCGTCGGCGCATCTCGAAGGTCTGGTTGAAGCCCTGCACCGCCTCGACCCCGGACAGCTCGGCCCCCGGCGCCGCCCAGTCGCGGATATAGGGCAGCACCTTGGCAAACTGCTCGGCGCCCAGGGCTGAGAGTTCCGCCCATTGCCGGGCGCGCCAGAAGCGGTCCAGGCCGTCCAGTTGCGTGCGGTCCATGATCGGCGCCAGGGTGCGCACCTGGGCGCCGTGGCTTTCGAACCATTTCGCGGCGCGCTCCACCGCCTCACAGACAAAACCTTCCGGCTGCAGCCCGGCGCCGGGCTCCAGCATCAGGCCGATCTTCAAGCCGTTGACCGACACCGGTTCATCGCTCCAGTCGCCGGTCAAGGGCGGCAGGCTGGTGGCATCGCGGGCGTCGGGCTTGGCCAGGTAGCGCATCAGCAGCACCGTGTCCTCGACACTGCGGGTCATGGGCCCGGCGCAACGCCCGGTGTAGTACGGATCGATGGGAATCCGCCCCAGGGTCGGCTTGAACCCCACCAACCCGCACCAGGCGGCCGGCAGGCGCACCGAGCCGCCGATGTCGGTGCCGATGTGCAGCGGCCCGTAACCGGCGGCCGCTGCGGCCGCGGCCCCGGAACTGGAGCCACCGGTATTGCAGGCAGTGTTCCAGGGATTGCGGGTAATGCCGTGGAAGCTCGACAGCCCCGAAGACAACATGCCGAAATCCGGCACCGTGGTCTTGGCCAGGATGATCGCCCCGGCCTCACGCATCCGCGCGGCCGGTGGCGCATCCTGCAGGGCCGGCTTCAGGGCGGTGGCCGCGCTGCCCAGGGGAATCGGCGTGCCTTGGGTGGCGATCAGTTCCTTGATCGTCACTGGAATCCCGTCCAGCGGGCCGTTGGGGGCGCCCTTGTTCCAGCGCTCGGTGGCGGCCCGGGCCAGCAGGCGTACCTGCTCCGGATCGAAGGCATAGAGCGCCCGGATATGCGGCTCCCAGCGCCCGATATGGGCCAGCAGATGGTCGTAGTAGTCCAGGGGCGAGAGCTGGCGGCTGGCGAACTGCGCCAGCAACTGGGCGGTGGATAGATCGTGCAAATCAGTCATCGAACGCATCCTTGTGTCGGGCGTCAGTCGGGTTGCTGATGACCCGACTGTAGCGCTTGCACCTTAGCCCAACCATCACAAAGGACGCAGCGTGGTGTTGCGTTTTTGTGAGCACTGCGGCGGCGTATTGCTCGGCCTGATTGGAATGCGGCCTCACCCAATCGAGACGTTCTGTGGGAGCGGGCTTGCCTGCGAAGGGGGCCGAAAGGTCTACACATGGCTCCCGCTCCTCTTCGCCGGCAAGCCCGCTCCTACCGGTTCAGCGGGTCTGCGCTTGCAGCTGGCGGCCCAGCACATCCAGCACATCGCAGCCATCGCGCAGCGGGATGGCGCAGATCAGCGCCAGCTCTTGCAGCACCACCGCATCGCCGGGAATGTCGGGGCGGGTGGCGAAGTTTTCCAGCAGTTGAGTGACGGCGCGGATGCGATAGGCGGCTGCTTCGTACAGCACATCGGCAGGGGCCTGGGTATCGATCAGCAGGGAAGGAATGGTGCAGTCGTGGCCGGTGATCGGCATGTAGCGATTCATGAGTCCAACTCCATTCAGGGGTGAGCGCTGTCACTCAATCGTCGCCAAACAAAAGGGTGGCAGCTGTACGCGGGTTGGCGAGCCGGGAATGGAAGAACCGACAGACCCGAAGGTCTCCCGCGCACAGCCGCCATCAAGCGGTCATGCGATAACAAAAGCCCTGACCAATCTGCCAGCGCCTCGCTTTGTTCCATTCACAGGGTCGCCAAACCCGTTCGTCATCAGGACGACCCGGGACTATAGGCATGCACTCCAGAACGGGACAAGGCACTGGCAGGACAGGACTTTCTGAGTTTGCTGTAGGACTCAGGAGCGCGAGTGTGGATCAAGCGTGCCGCAGGTTCAATGGCGGGGCTCAGTCGAAGCCGACGCTTGCGCTGTGGCGGGTTTCGCGTTCGTGCAGCTGGTCGATATTGGTTTCGTAGGTGCACTGGCCGCTGCAATGGTGCTCGTAGCTGATGGCCGGCTTGAACTGCAACTTGAGCTTCGGCGTGTCGCTCTCCGGTGCCGGTGCCTGGGCGGTGGCCGGCAATGGAGGCTGCGGGTAGCTCAGGTCAAGGCCGGTGGCCTGGGCCGAACAGGCTGCCATCAGTAACAGGCTGGGGAAAAACGCTTTGCAACTGAGCATCATCGAATCCGCATGGCCATAAAAGGGTTGCCGATTATAACGAGCCAGGGGCGGAAAATTTAACCGCACAGGCTCTGGAATGGACTTTGCGCGGGGTTTTCGTCGCCGTGGACGTTTGCACCGTGAAACATTTGTCACGGGGCAGGGGGACCGCTCGCTCCTACACTGCAACTCATCTTCGTGGCCAAGGACACCTCCCATGCCGGCAAAGTCTGCACCCCGCCTTCTCGACACCCTTGAAGGCCAGCGCCTGCAAGGCAGCGAGGCCGAGCACTGGCGCCAGTGGGGCCCGTACCTGAGTGAGCGGCAGTGGGGCACGGTGCGCGAGGACTACAGCGCTGATGGCGATGCCTGGAGCTACTTCCCCCATGAGCATGCCCGCAGCCGTGCCTACCGTTGGGGCGAGGACGGGCTGGCGGGGTTCTCCGACAAGGCCCAGCACTGGTGCCTGGGGGTGGCGTTGTGGAACGAGCACGACAGCATTCTCAAGGAGCGTCTGTTCGGCCTGGACAATGCCGAGGGCAACCACGGCGAGGACGTCAAGGAGCTGTACTTCTACCTCGACGGCGTGCCCAGCCATGCCTACATGCGCATGCTCTACAAGTACCCCCAGGCGGCCTTTCCCTATGCCGACCTGGTGGCGGAAAACGCCCGGCGCGGCCTGAAGGATGCCGAGTACGAGATCCTCGATACCGGGGTGTTCGAGGACAACCGTTACTTTGATGTGACGGTGGAGTACGCCAAGCACAGGGCCGATGACATTTTCATGCTCGTCACCGTGCACAACCGTTTCCACCAGCCGGCGCGGTTGCGGGTGCTGCCTCAGGTCTGGGCGCGCAACACCTGGAGTTGGGGTGGCGACGAGCCGCGACCGAGCCTGCGCCTGGAGGGCGACAGGGTGCTGGCGCGGCACGGGCAACTGCCCGAGCGGCAGATCACCGCCTGGGGCGCCGAGCCTTGCCAGTGGCTGTTCTGCAACAACGACAGCAACTTCCCCAAGCTGGACGGGCTGGCGACGCCGGGGCCGTTCAAGGACGGCATCAACGACTATCTGGTGGACGGGCAAGCCAGTGCGGTGGCCTTCGATGGCGGCACCCGGGTGGCGGCGCATTTCGTCCTGGAGCTGGCGGGCGGCGAGAGCAAGCGGCTGTTCCTGCGCTTTGCCCCGGCCGGCAGTGAACCGGTCAGCGCCCGCAACCTGTTCGAGCAGCGGCGGCGCGAGGCCGATGAGTTCTACGCGGCGCTGCAGCAGGGCATTGAAAGTGCGGACGCGCGCAATGTGCAGCGTCAGGCCCTGGCCGGGTTGCTGTGGTCCAAGCAACTGTATGACTTCGACGTCAACCGGTGGCTGGACGGCGATCCCGGGCAGCCGGCGCCCCCCAGCGAGCGCAAGCACTTGCGCAATACTCATTGGCGCCATCTGTCCAACTGCGACATCGTTTCCATGCCCGATACCTGGGAATACCCCTGGTATGCCTCCTGGGACCTGGGCTTCCAGGCGGTGGCCTTCGCCCTGATCGACCCCGGCTTTGCCAAGCAGCAACTGCTGTTGCTGGTCAAGGATCGGTTCATGCACCCCAATGGCCAGCTGCCGGCCTACGAGTGGCGCTTCGATGATGCCAACCCGCCGGTGCACGCCTGGGCCTGCTGGCGGGTCTATCAGCAGGAAAAGGCCCTGACTGGCGTGGGCGACCTGGACTTTCTCGAACGCATCTTCCACAAGCTGCTGCTGAATTTTTCCTGGTGGGTCAACCGCAAGGACGCCGAGGGGCGCAACCTGTTCCAGGGTGGTTTTCTCGGCCTGGACAATATCGCCCTGTTCGATCGTTCCGCGCCGTTGCCTGATGGCTTCACCCTGGATCAGGCCGACGGCACGGCCTGGGTCGCGGCCTACGCTCTGGACCTGATGCGCATCGCCCTGGAGTTGGCCAAGCGCAATGGCGTGTACGTGGACATTGCGGTGAAGTTCTTCGAGCACTTCCTTTATATCGCCGGGGCCATCAACCGCGTGGATCAAAGCGCCGAGGGGCTGTGGGACGAACAGGACCAGTTTTTCTACGACGTGCTGCACCGTCCCGATGGGCAGAACGAACCCCTGCGCCTGCGCTCCATCGTTGGCTTGATGCCGCTGTTCGCGGTGCAGGTGCTGGAGCAGCACGAGCACCAGAACCTGCCGGGGCTGGCCCCGCGCCTGCTGGGCTTCTTGCATCACCGGCCGGACCTGGCGAGCCTGGTGTCGCGCTGGTACGAACCGGGCAAGGGCAACCGCATGCTCCTGGCGCTGTTGCGCGGCGAGCGCACCAAGGACCTGCTCAAGCGCATGCTCGATGAAAACGAGTTCCTCTCGGACTTCGGCATCCGCTCCCTGTCCAAGGCCTTCGAGCAGCCGTTCGCCATGCAGGTGGATGGCAAGCAACTGTGCGCCCGCTATGTGCCGGCGGAGTCCGATTCACGGCTGTACGGTGGCAACTCCAACTGGCGCGGGCCGCTGTGGATGCCGATCAACTACCTGCTGATCGAATCCCTGCGCGAGTTTCATCGCTACTACGACGTCAACTTTTCGGTGGAGTACCCACGGGGTTCGGGGTATCTGGCGTCCCTGGAGGAAGTGGCCGACGGCTTGAGCCAGCGCCTGACGCGATTGTTTCTGCTGGACGAGGAAGGGCGCAGGCCGTCCATGAGCGGCTATCCGCAGTTGCAGGTTGAGGCCGAGGACCGTGAGCTGGTGCTGTTCCATGAATATTTTCATGGTGAAACCGGGCGTGGGCTGGGGGCGTCCCATCAGACGGGGTGGACGGCGCTGGTGGCGCTGCTGTTACAGCCACGAGGCTGAAGGCGTCGCCCGGCGAGCCGGGCGACGGTTGCGCAAGGGGAGGCTTTGGATCAACCCACCAGGGCGATGTCCTGGGGCTTGGCCCAGGCTTCGATCAGCCGCTCCGGTGTGCAGCAGGTCTTGCGCTTGTAGACGAAGTTGCTGCACTTCTCGGCGAAGCCCTTGCGGTTTTGCACCATGTCCATGTGCATCTCTTCCAGCTCGGCGTTGCGGCAGTGCTGCATCAACTGTGGGTCGGCGTCCAGCTTGCGCTGGCGCAGGTGCTGGTAGCGCGGGTCGGTGAGTACGCCGTTGGCCCGTTGCAGCAGCCACAGGCCGAACTCGTCCGGGCAGCGCGGGCCGATCTCCTGCACCATGCCCATCTGCAGGGCCTGGAGGGCGCTGATGGGCAGGCAGGCTTCGGTCAGTTGCTTGGCCATGGCCTGGCCGACGGCGCGGGGCAGGCTGTAGGTCCAGTACTCGGAGCCGTACAGGCCCATGCTCTTGTAGTGCGGGTTGTAGACGGTGTCGGCGCGGGCCAGGACCACGTCCGCGGCCAGGGCCAGCATCAGGCCGCCAGCGCCGGCATTGCCGGTCAGGCCGCTGACCACCAGTTGGCCGGCGCTGAGCAGTTCCAGGCAGACGTCGTCGATGGCCTGGATGTTGGCCCAGGCTTCCAGGCCCGGCACTTCGGCGGCCTGGATCACATTCAGGTGCACGCCGTTGCTGAAGGCGCCGCGGCCGCCGCGTACCAGCAGCACCTGGGTGTCCCGGGCCTTGGCCCAGCGCAGGGCGCTGACCAGGCGCTGGCATTGCTCAGTGCTCATGGCGCCGTTGTAGAACTCGAAGGTCAGCTCACCGACTCGGCCGGACTCGCGGTAGCGAATCGGCTGGTAGGACTCGGTGCTGAACGGGCTGCTGGAGACCGACCAGTCCAGCACCGGTACCTCGGCCAGGCGTTCGCCGAGTACGTGTCGGGCCGGGCGCTTGAAGGTTTCCTCGCCGGGCTGGGGCTTGAGGCGCAGGGCGCCGATCCACAGGCTGTGGTCGCCGCAGGCCACCAGCACCGCATCGTCATGCACAGCCAGCAGTTGCCCGGGCATGCCGGTGCGCGAGTCCAGGTGAGCGTCGTACACGTAGTACTGACCGCCGGCGAGGCTGGCGAGGACGCCGGGCTGGCCGTCAGCGGCGTCGATGCTGCGCTTGATGAACTGCGCGCTGTCGTGCCAGCTGAAGGTGCGGTCGCACTGCTTCATGTTCGGTTGCAGGCGGCCAAGCACTGCGGGGTTGTCGTAGTCCAGAGGGACCGGGGTAAAGCCGTTGCGGAATTTTTCCACCACATCGCGGATGCAATGGATGGCGGCGTCGCTGACCAGGCCGTTGTACAGCTCGGATTTGCGCAGGCCGGCGGGCAGGTTGAATTCGTGGGTCGACCAGATTGGCCCGGCGTCCATTTCTTCCACCGCCTGCAACGCGGTGACGCCCCAGCGCTTGAGCTCCTTGCTGATGGCCCAGTCCAGGGCGCTGGCACCACGGTCGCCGACGATGCCTGGGTGAATGATCACCACCGGACGCTTGGCGTTGCTCCACAGCTGCTGCGGTACCCGGTCCTTGAGGAACGGGCAGATCACCAGGTCGGCCTCGGCCTCTTCGATCTGCCGGCAGACCTCTTCTTCACCGGTGAACAGCACCACGCTGGGGCGGTGCCCGGCCTGGCGCAGGTCAAGCCAGGCGCGTTGGGTCAGGCCGTTGAAGGCGGTGGACAGCAGGATGATCTTCAGTGATCGCATAAGCAGACTCTTCCGTGAGTGATAGCGGTGTGGCAAAGGGCTCCGGCTGTGCCGTCCCTGGCCGCAATGGAGGCGCAAGAGTAGAGGGGGGGGGCGAGGCACAAACTGACCGAGATCAATCAAGCGTGCGGCCGGAAGACTGAGCTGCCCAGTGGTATTGATCCAGGGCAAAGCGGCGGGCTAGAGGCGTTGCGTGGTGCAGAAACGACAAATCCCGCCACGGGGGCGGGATTTGTCTACAGCCGGACCTTGCGGGGTCTTAGGCTGGGAACAGCTCGCTCAGCTTCATGGCCAGCATCATGTCGCCTTCGGCGCGCAGTTTGCCGCCCATGAAGGCTTGCATGCCGTCGGTTTCGCCGCTGACGATGCCGTCCAGGGTTTCGCCGTCCATCACCAGGGTGACTTGGGCGTCTGGGTTTTCGCCTTCCTTGAGTTCGCAGGTGCTGTCCTTGACGACCAGCGAGAAGTGCTTGGAATCATCGATGCGGAAACCGAAAACCAGGTCCAGGCCGGCAGCGGCAGCTGGGTTGAACTTGGCTTGCATGGCTTGTACGGCGTCAGCTACGGAGGTCATGGTTCGATCCTTTTATGGGTGGTTACAGCAAGGGTCACAGTAAGCCGGGCTCAACGGAAAGTGATGAGCTCCGGAGCCTTCAACAGTTGCAGATGGGCATGACCGTTGAAGGAAGCCAAAGACACCTCGCGCCCGCGGAACTTCAGCTGGTTGAGCGAGGTGTTGACGATTTGCCAATTCAGTTCGAACGCCTGCTGGGCAGGTATCCGGGTGATCAGGTGGAGCAGGGCGGTGATGGTGCCGCCGGAGGTGAATACGGCAATCTTGTGCTGGTTGTCCGCGGCTTCGAGAATCCGCTGCAGGCCGCCCTGGACCCGCTCGACGAAGCCCAGCCAGCTTTCCAGCCCGGGCGGATCGTAGGTGCCGGCCAGCCAGCGCTGGATGATCAGGGCGAAGATGCGTTGGAACTCGGCGCGGTTCTGCGCGGCGTTGCGCAGGATGTTCAGGGCTTCGGGTTCCTGGGGCAACAGGTCGGGGAGCAGGGCGCGGATGATGGCATCGGCGTCGAACTCGTTGAAGGCTGAATCGATTTCCAATGGCGGGTGGTCAAACCCGGCGGCGTTCATCTGTTCCATCGCGGCCTGCGCGGTGTGCTGCTGGCGCCGCAGGTCGCCGGACAGGCAGCGATCAAAGCTGATGCCCAGCGCCGCCAGATGCTCACCGAGCACGGCAGCCTGGCGCACGCCGGTGGCAGACAGCACGTCGTAGTCGTCTGCACCGAAAGAGGCTTGGCCATGTCGAATCAAATAGATGCTGCCCACGTCCGTGTCGTCCCGGTACGTTGAAAGTTTTGCGAGGTTATGAGGATGCCAGTGAGCTGTCAATGAAAAAACATACGCTTGTTTGAAATGCTTGTTGGAGCCTCGTAACACGAGGTTTCGCGACTGGTGGCCGACCGGTCGCGCCGGTATGCTTGAGCCCATTGCGCTGCTGGTTGGCAGCGGTTCATGTTTGAGGAGTCCCTGTGGAGTTTTTCGCCGAATACGCCAGTTTTCTGGCCAAGACCGTGACCCTGGTGGTCGCCATCCTGGTGGTGCTGATCACTGCCGCTGCGCTGCGCAGCAAGGGCCGCCGCAAAGGCACCGGGCAGTTGCAGGTCAGCAAGCTGAATGATTTCTACAAGGACCTGCGCGAGCGCCTGGAGCAGAGCCTGCTGGACAAGGATCAGCTCAAGGCCTTGCGCAAGGCCCAGGGCAAGACCGAGAAGAAACAGAAGAAACAACCGGCCGAGGCCAAGCCCCGGGTGTTCGTGCTGGACTTCAATGGCGATATCAAGGCTTCGGCGACCGAAGGCCTGCGCCATGAGATCACCGCCTTGCTGAGCCTGGCCACGCCCAAGGATGAAGTGGTGCTGCGTCTGGAAAGCGGTGGCGGCATGGTGCACAGCTATGGCCTGGCTTCCTCTCAACTGGCGCGTATTCGCCAGGCCGGGGTGCCTTTGACCGTATGCATCGACAAGGTGGCGGCCAGCGGCGGCTACATGATGGCCTGCATCGGTGAGAAGATCATCAGCGCGCCGTTCGCCATCCTCGGCTCCATCGGCGTGGTGGCCCAGTTGCCCAACGTCAACCGCCTGCTGAAAAAGCACGACATCGATTTTGAAGTGCTCACCGCCGGCGAGTACAAGCGCACCCTGACGGTGTTTGGCGAAAACACCGAGAAGGGCCGGGAGAAGTTCCAGGAAGACCTGGATGTGACCCATCAGTTGTTCAAGAATTTCGTGTCTCGCTATCGCCCGCAATTGGCCATTGATGAAGTGGCCACCGGTGAAGTCTGGTTGGGCGTGGCGGCGCAGGAGAAGCTGCTGGTGGACGAGCTGAAAACCAGCGATGAGTACCTGGCGGACAAAGCCAAGAATGCCGAGGTGTTCCACCTGCACTATGCCGAGCGCAAGAGCTTGCAGGAGCGTGTGGGGCTGGCGGCCAGCGGTTCCATCGACCGCGTGCTGCTGACCTGGTGGAGCCGCCTGACCCAGCAGCGTTTCTGGTAAGCCACCACTTGCAGAAGCCGGCAAGCCGGCTTTTGCGCCAGGGTCGGAAGCAGGTACAAAAAAGCCCTGGACCGGGAAACCGGTTCAGGGCTTTTTGTTGGCGCCAGGGCTTAGCGGCGACGGAACAGCGGCAGCGGTTCGTCGGTAGCGGCCTGGTAGGTCACCGAGAAGTCCTTGAGGCTTTCAAGGGCTTCGTAGGGGTCCTTGTCGGCCCGCAGGGCGTAGGCGTCGAAGCCGCAGCGGTGCAGGTAGAACAGCTGGTCGCGCAACACGTCGCCAATCGCTCGCAGTTCGCCTTTGTAGCCATAACGGTCACGCAGCAGGCGGGCGTTGGAGTAGTTGCGGCCATCGGTAAAGGCCGGGAAGTTCAGGGCAATGACCTGGAAATGCTCGACGTCGTCACCGATCTCCTCGGCTTCTTCGTCCGCATCCAGCCACACGCCCAGGCCGCCATCGCGAGCCTTGAGGGCATGGGCGTGATCGCGCCACAGAGCCAGCGGCACGATCAGGTCGTCGCAGTTGGAGATGCCGTCGAGGGTCGCGTCCTTGGGCAGCAAGTGCCAGGTTTCGTCGATGACCTCGTTGTTCTTAATGATTCGCTGCATAGACGCGCTCCTTGAAGAGGTCGATGCCAATACGTTGATAGGTGTCGATGAAGCGTTCGTCTTCGGTACGTTGTTCCACGTACACGTCGATCAGCTTCGAGATCACGTCGGGCATGTCGTCCTGGGCGAAGGACGGGCCGAGGATCTTGCCCAGGCTCGCGTCGCGGCTGGCGCTGCCACCCAGGGACACCTGGTAGAACTCCTCGCCTTTCTTGTCCACCCCGAGGATGCCGATGTGGCCCACGTGGTGGTGACCGCAGGCGTTCATGCAGCCGGAGATGTTCAGGTCCAGCTCGCCGATGTCGAACAGGTAGTCCAGGTCGTCGAAACGGCGCTGGATGGATTCGGCGATCGGGATCGACTTGGCGTTGGCCAGGGAGCAGAAGTCGCCGCCCGGGCAGCAGATGATGTCGGTCAAAAGGCCGATGTTCGGCGTGGCGAAGCCGTTTTCACGCAGTTCGCCCCACAGGGTGAACAGTTGGCTTTGCTCGACGTCCGCGAGAATCACGTTTTGCTCGTGGGAGGTGCGCAGTTGGCCGAAGCTGTAACGGTCGGCCAGATCGGCGATGGCGTCGAACTGCTTGTCGGTCACGTCCCCCGGCGCTACGCCGGTAGGTTTGAGCGACAGGGTCACGGCAACGTAGCCCGGCTTCTTGTGGGCCAGGGTGTTGCGCGCACGCCAGCGGGCAAAGCCCGGGTGCTCCTTGTCCAGGGCCGCCAGTTCGGCGTCCTGGTTGCTCAGGGCCTTGTAGTCGGGGTCGACGAAGTGTTTAGCCACCCGATGCACTTCGGCTTCGGTGAGGGTGGTCTGGCCGCCCCGCAGGTGGACCATTTCCGCCTCGACCTTCTCGGCGAACACTTCCGGCGTCAGGGCCTTGACCAGGATCTTGATCCGCGCCTTGTACTTGTTGTCGCGACGGCCGTAGCGGTTGTAGACCCGCAGGATGGCGTCGAGGTAGCTCAACAGGTCCTGCCAGGGCAGGAACTCGTTGATGAAGGCGCCGACCACCGGGGTACGGCCCAGACCGCCACCGACCAGCACGCGGAAACCCAGCTCGCCGGCAGCGTTGTACACCGGCTCCAGGCCAATGTCGTGGACCTCGATGGCTGCGCGGTCGGAAGTCGAGCCGTTGATGGCGATCTTGAACTTGCGCGGCAGATAGGCGAATTCGGGGTGGAAGGTGGTCCATTGACGGACGATCTCGCACCAGGGGCGCGGGTCGATCAACTCGTCGGCGGCGACACCGGCAAACTGGTCGGTGGTGACGTTACGCAGGCAGTTGCCGCTGGTCTGGATGGCGTGCATCTGCACGGTGGCCAGTTCGGCCAGGATGTCCGGCACGTCTTCCAGGGCTGGCCAGTTGAACTGCACGTTTTGCCGGGTGCTGATGTGCGCATAGCCCTTGTCGTAGTCACGGGCGATCTTGGCCATCATCCGCGCCTGGCGCGAGGTCAATTGGCCGTAAGGCACGGCTACCCGCAGCATTGGGGCAAAACGTTGGATATAAAGGCCATTCTGCAGGCGCAGGGGACGGAATTCCTCTTCGCTCAGCTCGCCTGCCAGATAGCGTCGGGTCTGATCACGGAACTGCTTGACGCGGTCCTCGATGATCCGCTGATCGTACTCGTCGTATACGTACATATAGGTCCAGTTCTCAGGCTACAGGTGGCGCCAAAGCGCACTTGGCAAATACTGCGGTGAACGGCTTCGGTACGTTGCTTCGACTGGCGTCGACCGGGGCTTGTCGCCGGTTTCACCTCGTCCTGCCTTCGTTCTCGCTCAACCCCACCCATGTAAGCAAATCTGCGCGCACGGCCGCGCACTCCGGTCGGAGCCGCCGAACGATACCAGTTTGTGGTTATGCGCAAAAGTGATGTTTGAGTATATGCAAAGAACCAAAACGACTAACGGTAGGGGTATATGAGTATCCACATTTGAGGTGGGGACAATCCTGGTCTTAACTGTGGTCGTGTCTTTGAGCAGTCACCGACAAAATCTACTAGAGGCGATGCTATGAGCCATCCAACCAAAACAAGGAAAAGTGACAGTAGCGTTGATGCTTGGGCCATTCTCTTTCTGATCATACTGGTCGTGGGTACGGCCGTGTTTTGGGTCAGCCACCAGTAGTCGAGCGTAAAAGAAGAGCCCGAATTGTCGGACAATCAGGACAATTTGCCGCCGTTGGCCAGCAATTTGCCAGTTATACTGCCTGGGATAATCCAGGGGCTCTTTTCACAATGTTCAAGGTTCTGTGCAAGTGGGTGATATGTCTGAGTTTGCCGTTCTGGGCGGTGGCTCAAGCAACGTCGGTGGTGTTTCTCAACCCCGGTAATTCAACGGAAACCTTCTGGGTCAGTTATTCGCGGTTCATGCAGGCAGCCGCCCGGGATCTGGGCATGGACCTGCAAATTCTCTATGGCGAACGCAATCCGCAGAATTCTCTCGATCAGGCTCGGGAGCTGTTTCAGCGAGCGCAAAAGCCCGATTACCTGATATTGGTCAACGAACAGTATGTCGCTCCGCAGATCCTGCGCATGTCGCAGGGTTCCGGGGTCAAGCTGTTTATCGTCAACAGCCCACTGACCGAGGATCAGCGGGCGTTGATCCGCCAAAGTCGCAGCAGTTACTCCGATTGGATCGGCAGCATGATGAGCAACGATGAAGAGGCCGGTTATCGGATGCTCAAGGAGTTGTTGCGCCAGCATGGCCCTTTGCCTGCCGGGCAAACAATCGATTTGCTGGCCTTTTCCGGGGTGAAAGTCACGCCGGCCGCGCAGTTGCGCGAGCAAGGGCTGCACCGGGCCCTGGCGGAAAATCCTCAGGTGCGTCTGCGCCAGCTCGTGTATGGCGAATGGAACCGGCAGCGGGCGCACGAACAAGCACAACAGCTGTTGCAGCGCTATCCACAGACGCAACTGATCTGGTCGGCTAACGACGAAATGGCTCTGGGGGCCATGCAGGCTGCCCGGGAATTGGGTCGCAAGCCGGGGCGCGATCTGCTGTTCAGTGGACTCAACAGTTCGCCCGAAGCCTTGCAGGCATTGATCGACGGGGAGTTGTCGGTGCTGATGGCCGGACATTTCACCAGCGGCGGCTGGGCCCTGGTGGCCCTGCATGATGATGCGCTGGGGTTCGATGCCCGACGTCTGGGAGGGCCGGACTGGCATTTGTCGCTGTTCCAGTCATTGACCCGTGACCAGGCCCGGCAACTAATGCGCCTGGGCGATCAGGTCGGTGCCCGGGTCGATTTTCGCGGGCTGTCCGCCCAAGGCAAGCCGGACAGCTACCGCTATCCCTTCAGTTTGCAGCTGTTGCTGCACTGACGCCGTTTCAGACTCCCGCCAGGTGCATCGCCAGGTTGGCGATGCCCAGCAGCACCAGCACGAACAGGGTGGTAAAGAGAATGCCCAGCACGATGAAGTGACTGGGTTTGCCGTGACTGAAGTCCCGGGCGCGATTTTTCCCGCTTTGTACGCCGAAGGCGGCCGCCAGCACGCTTTGCAGCATCTGCAGGAAGGTTGGGGGCTGATTGTCGCTGCTTGGATCGTCCATAAATCCCTCGACACGGTTGGGTGTCAACAGAGCATAGACAATGTCGCCTGTGATGGCGGGCTGGTGTAGGAGCCGGCAGGCCGGCTCCTACAGAGTCTGGGTCAGTTGTCGTAGCCCAGGTTCGGCGCCAGCCAGCGCTCGCTTACGGCCAGGTCCTGGCCCTTGCGCTCGGTGTAGCTCTGTACCTGGTCCTTGTCGACCTTGCCCACCGCAAAGTACTGCGCCTGCGGGTGGGCGAAGTACCAGCCGCTGACTGCAGCCGCCGGGAACATGGCGAAGTGTTCGGTGAGGAACACGCCACTGCGGCCGGCGCGGCCTTCGCTGGCCTCGGGGTCGAGCAGGGCGAACAGGGTGCTCTTCTCGGTGTGATCCGGGCAGGCCGGATAACCCGGGGCAGGGCGGATACCGCTGTACTGCTCCTTGATCAGCGCCTCGTTGTCCAGCTGCTCATCCTGGGCATAGCCCCAGTAGTCCTTGCGCACCTGCTGGTGCAGCCACTCGGCGCAGGCTTCGGCCAGGCGATCGGCCAGGGCCTTGACCATGATCGAGTTGTAGTCGTCGCCGGCATCCTGATAGGCCTTGGCCACTTCCTCGGCGCCGATCCCGGCGGTGGTGATGAAGCCGCCGACATAGTCAGTGATGCCGCTGTCTTTGGGTGCGACGAAGTCCGCCAGGGAGAAGTTCGGCTTGCCGTCGGTCTTGATGATCTGCTGGCGCAGGTGGTGCAGGCGGGCCAGTGGCTGGCCGTCGTCGCCGTAGACTTCCAGGTCGTCGTCCTGCACCTGGTTGGCCGGCCAGAAGCCGAATACCGCCCGGGCGCTGATCAGTTTTTCATTGATCAGCTTGTCGAGCATCTCCCGGGCGTCCTTATACAGGGCGGTGGCGGCTTCACCGACCACTTCGTCTTCAAGGATGCGCGGGTACTTGCCGGCCAGGTCCCAGGAGATGAAGAACGGCGTCCAGTCGATGTACTCGGCCAGCACCTTGAGGTCGATGTTGTCCAGCACCCGGGCGCCGGTGAAGGTTGGCTTGACCGGCTGGTAGTTGGCCCAGTCGAACTGTGGCTTCTTGGCGATGGCTGCGGCGTAGCTCAGGCGCTCGGTACGGGCGCTGCGGTTGGCGGTGCGCTCGCGCACCTCCACGTACTCCTCCCGGGTCTTCTCGACGAAGCCGGCCTTGAGCTCCTTGGACAGCAGCTGGGTGGCCACGCCCACGGCGCGGGAGGCGTCGGTGACGTAGACCACCGCGTCATTGCTGTACTTGGGTTCGATCTTCACCGCGGTGTGGGCCTTGGAGGTGGTGGCGCCACCAATCATCAGCGGCAGGTGGAAATCCTGGCGCTGCATCTCGCGGGCGACGTGGACCATCTCGTCCAGGGACGGAGTGATCAGCCCGGACAGGCCGATGATGTCGCACTTCTGCTCCTTGGCCACCTGGAGGATCTTCTCCGCCGGCACCATCACCCCGAGGTCGACGATGTCGTAGCCGTTGCAGCCCAGGACCACGCCGACGATGTTCTTGCCGATGTCGTGCACGTCGCCCTTGACCGTGGCCATGAGGATCTTGCCCTTGGCCTCCGGCTTGTCGCCTTTCTCCAGTTCGATGAACGGAATCAGGTGGGCTACTGCCTGTTTCATCACCCGGGCGGATTTCACCACCTGGGGCAGGAACATCTTGCCGGCGCCAAACAGGTCGCCGACCACGTTCATGCCGGACATCAGCGGGCCTTCGATCACTTCGATCGGGCGGCTGAAACTCAGGCGCGACTCTTCGGTGTCTTCGACGATATGGCTGGTGATGCCCTTGACCAGGGCGTGCTCCAGGCGCTTGTTGACGTCCCAGCTGCGCCATTCCTCGGTTTCCGCCTCCTTGACGCTGCCATCGCCCTTGAACTGGTCGGCGATGGCCAGCAGCGCGTCGGTGCCGTTTGGCGTGCGGTTGAGCACCACGTCTTCCACGGCGTCACGCAGCTGCTGCGGGATCTGGTCGTAGATCTCCAGCTGGCCGGCGTTGACGATGCCCATGGTCAGGCCATTGCGGATCGCGTACAGCAGGAACACCGAGTGGATCGCCTCACGCACCGGGTTGTTGCCGCGGAACGAGAACGACACGTTGGACACGCCGCCGGAGCTCAGGGCATAGGGCAGTTCGTCGCGGATGTAGGCGCAGGCGTTGATGAAGTCCACCGCGTAGTTGTTGTGTTCCTCGATGCCGGTGGCCACGGCGAAGATGTTCGGGTCAAAGATGATGTCTTCCGGCGGGAAGCCCACTTCATTGACCAGAATGTCGTAGGAGCGCTTGCAGATTTCCTTCTTGCGCGCCTCGGTGTCGGCCTGGCCGACCTCGTCGAAGGCCATTACCACAACGGCAGCGCCGTAGCGCTTGCACAACTTGGCGTGGTGAATGAACTGCTCGACGCCTTCTTTCATGCTGATGGAGTTGACGATGCCCTTGCCCTGGATGCACTTGAGGCCGGCTTCGATCACTTCCCACTTCGAGGAGTCGATCATGATCGGTACGCGGGAGATGTCCGGCTCGCCGGCGATCAGATTGAGGAAGGTGACCATGGCCTTCTTCGAGTCCAGCATCCCTTCGTCCATGTTGATGTCGATCACCTGGGCGCCAGCTTCCACCTGCTGCAGGGCGACTTCCAGGGCCTCGGTGTAGTTGTCCTCGCGGATCAGCCGGGCGAACTTGGCCGAACCGGTGATGTTGGTGCGCTCACCAACGTTCACGAACAGCGAGTTGCGATCGATGGTGAAGGGCTCCAGGCCCGACAGGCGGCAAGCCTTCGGAATGTCCGGGATCTGTCGCGGGGCATAACCGGCCACGGCTTTGGCGATGGCGGCAATGTGCCCCGGGGTGGTGCCGCAGCAGCCGCCGACGATATTCAGGAAGCCGCTCTGGGCGAATTCCTCGATGACCTTGGCGGTTTGCTCCGGCAGTTCGTCGTATTCGCCGAATTCGTTGGGCAGGCCGGCGTTGGGGTGCGCCGAAACGTGGGTGCTGGCCTTGTTCGACAGCTCTTCCAGGTAGGGGCGCAGTTCGCTGGCGCCCAGGGCGCAGTTCAGGCCCACCGAGATCGGCTTGGCGTGGGCCACGGAGTTCCAGAAGGCCTCGGTGGTCTGGCCCGACAGGGTGCGGCCAGAGGCATCGGTGATGGTCCCGGAAATCATGATCGGCAGCTCGACGCCCAACTCTTCGAACACGCCCTGTACGGCGAAGATTGCCGCCTTGGCGTTCAAGGTGTCGAAGATGGTCTCGATCAGGATCAGGTCGGCGCCGCCTTCGATCAGGCCCTTGGTGGACTCGGTGTAGTTCTCCACCAGTTCATCGAAGGTGACGTTGCGGTAGCCGGGGTTGTTGACGTCGGGCGACAGCGAGCAGGTGCGGCTGGTCGGGCCCAGGACGCCGGCGACGAAGCGCGGCTTGTCCGGGTTCTCCTGGGTCTTGGCGTCGGCCACCTTGCGGGCCAGGCGTGCGCCCTCTACGTTTAATTCGTAGGCCAGTTCTTCCATGCCGTAATCGGCCATGGAAATGCGTGTGGCGTTGAAGGTGTTGGTTTCCAGGATGTCGGCGCCGGCATCCAGATAGGCTTTTTCGATGCCACCGATCACGTCCGGACGGGTGATCACCAGCAGGTCGTTGTTGCCCTTGACGTCGCTGGGCCAGTCGGCGAAACGCTTGCCACGGTAGTCCTGTTCTTCGAGCTTGTAGCTCTGGATCATGGTGCCCATGCCGCCATCGAGAATCAGAATGCGCTCTTTGAGGGCTTGCTGGAGAGCGTGGAGGCGAGCACTGCGATCAGACATGAGAACTACCTGGTAGGGCCATAACGAAGGGCGTGGATCATAGCAAACCTGCATGGATTTGCGGCATGTACGGGTTTTACATGAATATCGCTCATGTTGGTGGCCGGGCGACATCGGTAGAATCGCGGCGTTTTTTTTACTTTCGGGACCAGGGACATGCCGTACCGTTTTGTCGTTGCCAGCGCTTTGCTGCTGCTCAGTTCATTGTGCATGGCCCAAGGTCCCGCACCGGCCATTTCCTACACCCGCGACATCCAGCCGATCTTCACCGAGAAGTGCGTGGCCTGTCATGCCTGCTACGACTCCGCCTGTCAGCTCAACCTGGGCAGTGGCGAAGGGGCCGGTCGCGGTGCCTCGAAGATTCCGGTGTACGACGGTGAGCGCAGCAAGGCCCAGGCGCCTACGCGGCTGTTCTATGACGCCAGCGGCAAGGCGGCCTGGCAGCGCCAGGGCTTCTATTCGGTGCTCGACGCCCAGGGCAGCCAGGCAGCGCTGATGGCGCGCATGCTCGAACTCGGCCACCGCACCCCCTTGCAACCCAATGCCAAGCTGCCCAGCGAGATCGTGCTGGGCTTGAGCCGGGAGAACATGTGCCCGCAGCCGGGGGAGTTCGACGCCTATGCCGGTGCTCATCCCAAGGAGGGCATGCCCCTGGCCGTCACCGGCCTCACTGACCAGCAGTACCAGACCCTGCAACGCTGGCTGGCCTCCGGCGCGCCGATCGACGAACAGGGCCTGGCCCCCAGTGCCCGGGAAAGCCTGCAAGTGGCCCAGTGGGAGAACCTGCTCAACGCCCCCGGCGCGCGGGAAAGCCTGGTGGCGCGCTGGCTCTACGAGCACTGGTTCCTGGCCCATATCTATTTCGAAGGCGGCGAGCCGGGGCACTTCTTCCAGTGGGTGCGCTCGCGGACCCCCAGCGGCCAGCCCATCGACCTGATCAACACCCGGCGCCCCAACGACGACCCGGGCACCCAGGTGTATTACCGCCTGTGGCCGGTGCAAGGGGTGATCGTGCACAAGACCCACATCACCTACCCGCTGAGCGCGGCGAAGATGGCCCGGGTCAAGACCCTGTTCTACAGCGGCGACTGGCAGGTCAGCGCCTTGCCGGGCTACGGGCCGGGGCGCCGGGCCAATCCGTTCGAGACCTTCGAGGCGATTCCGGCCAAGGCCCGCTACCAGTTCATGCTGGATAACGCCGAATACTTCGTGCGCACCTTCATTCGTGGCCCGGTGTGCCGCGGGCAGATCGCCACCGATGTGATCCGCGACAACTTCTGGGCGCTGTTCCAGGCCCCGGAACACGACCTGTACATCACCGATCCTACCTATCGTGGCCAAGCCACACCGCTGTTGGCCATGCCTGGGCAGAACGACGATGTCGGCAGCGTGCTCAGCCTGTGGCTGTCCTATCGCGACAAGCGCAACGAGTACGAAGCCCTGCGCCGCGACTTCTATGCCGACTCTCCGGCCCCCAGCTGGTCGACCCTGTGGGCCGGCAACGACAACGCGCTGCTGAGCATCTTCCGCCACTTCGACAGTGCTTCGGTGAGCAAGGGCCTGATCGGCGAGGTGCCGCAGACGATGTGGCTGTTCGATTACCCGCTGCTGGAGCGCACCTATTATCAGTTGGCGGTGAATTTCGACGTGTTCGGCAACGTCTCCCACCAGGCCCAGACCCGGTTGTACTTCGACCTGATCCGCAACGGCGCCGAGCAGAACTTCCTGCGCCTGATGCCCGCTGGGACTCGTGAAGATTTCCTTGACGATTGGTACCAGAACAGCGGCAAGTTCAAGATGTGGCTGGATTACGAGTCCATCGACGACGACAAGCGCAGCGCCCTGAAACTGGACCCCAAGGACCCGAAGAAAGACTTCGCCCATCAGTTGCTGGCCCGCTATGGCGAGCTCAACGCCAAGCCGGACCCGATCAATCGCTGTGACAGTGCCTATTGCTCGCGGCCCAATATCGACCCGGCGTTGCAGGATGCCGATCAGGCCCTGAGCCGCCTGGCGTCGCGTCCGGCGGCGGGACTCAAGGTCATCGAGCAGTTGCCGGAAGCCACCTTGCTGCGGGTCCAGGCCCCGAGCGGCAAGCGCGAGTTCTACAGCATGCTGCGCAATCGCGCCCACAGTAACGTGGCCTTCATGCTGGGCGAGTCGCTACGCTACCAGCCGGGCCTGGACACCCTGACCATTTTTCCGGGCATTCTCAGCAGTTATCCGAACTTCATGTTCAACGTTCCGAGCGAGCAGGTGCCGGCATTTGTCCAGGCCATGCAAGCGGCCAGGGATGCCGCCGGCTTCGAGAAGATCGTCGATCGCTGGGGGATTCGCCGCAGTCATCCGCAGTTCTGGCAGTACTTCCACGATCAGACCCGTTATCTGCAGGAAGTCGACCCGGTCGAGGCCGGAGTCATGGACATGAACCGTTACGAAAACCTCTGATACAGGGCCGCTATCTGTCCTCGGGACGCCCGCTGGCGGGCCCCGGGGAAGCCCTATACCAAGGTCTATCCCGACAAAAATACTAGGACTTTGTCAGCGGCGTCGATTGGCGTAAACTGCGCCCACGTCTGCGAGGAACCACCATGAGCGCCATAACCATTACCGACGCCGCCCACGATTATCTGGCTGATCTGCTATCCAAGCAGAACACCCCGGGGATTGGCATCCGCATCTTCATTACCCAGCCAGGAACTCAGTACGCCGAGACCTGCATCGCCTATTGCAAGCCGGGCGAAGAGAAACCCGAAGACAAGGCCCTTGGCCTGAAGAGCTTCACCGCCTACATCGACGCCTTCAGCGAAGGCTTTCTCGATGACGCGGTGGTCGACTACGCCACCGACCGCATGGGCGGCCAGCTGACCATCAAGGCGCCCAACGCCAAGGTGCCGATGGTCAATGCCGACAGTCCGGTCAACGAACGCATCAACTACTACCTGCAAACCGAGATCAACCCAGGGCTGGCCAGCCACGGCGGTCAGGTCAGCCTGATCGACGTCGTTGACGACGGCATCGCCGTGCTGCAATTCGGTGGCGGTTGCCAGGGTTGCGGCCAGGCCGACGTGACCTTGAAGGAAGGCATCGAGCGCACCCTGCTCGAGCGCATCCCCGAGCTCAAGGGCGTACGTGATGTCACCGACCACACGCAGAAAGAAAACGCCTACTACTAAGGCGTTCGCTGCGAACAAAAAAACGGCGCCCCGTGAGCGCCGTTTTTTTATGCCCGCAAACCAACGCCTCCCGAAATAAGCCTCCGTAGGAGCCGGCTTGCCGGCGAAAGGGCCCTAGAGCCTTGCGCCAACGCCGAGATTGCCTTCGCTGGCGAGCCAGTTCCTGCAAAGAGGGTCAGGGGCGATAGAGGTGCGCGTGTCCGGCGCGGTACAGCGATGATTCGCTGAACGCGTCCGTGGCCAGCACCCGGCCCACCAGGATCAGCGCCGTGCGCCGGAAGCCCTTGGCCGCGACTTTATCGGCAATGTCCGCCAGGGTGCCCAGGACCCAGTCCTGGTCCGGCCAGGTGGCTCGGTGTACCACGGCAATCGGGCAGTCGGCGCCGTAGTGCGGCAGCAGCTCTGTGACTATCTTCTCCAGGTGGTTGACCCCCAGGTGAATCGCCATGGTGGCGCCGTGGGCCGCGAGGCTAGCGAATTCTTCACCGGCCGGCATGGCAGTCTTGTCCGCATAGCGGGTCAGGATCACGCTTTGGGACACATCCGGCAGGGTCAATTCGGCTCCCAGCAGGGCGGCACAGGCGGCGGTGGCGGTGACGCCAGGGATGATCTCGAAGGGAATACCCAGCTCCCGCAGGCAGCGGATCTGCTCGCCAATGGCGCCATACAGGCTCGGATCGCCGGAATGTACCCGGGCTACATCCTGGCCCTGGTCGTGCGCGTGCTTGATCGCCTCGATGATCTGTTCCAGATGCAGCTCGGCGCTGTTGATCACTCGTATCGCGCTGTGGCCTTCGAGGACGGCCTCGGGCACCAGCGAGCCGGCGTAGATGATCACCGGGCAGCGATGGATCAGGCGCTGGCCCTTGACCGTGATCAGTTCCGGATCGCCGGGACCGGCACCGATGAAATAGACAGTCATGGCTGTGTCCTGTGCAAAAAAAAGGCGGGAGCAGAGCGGCAGATGAAGAACGCTCATGTTCGAAGAAGGGAATTGTCGGCGATTCTACCGGGCAGTGGCCAATGCCAGGGTGGCCTGGGCGCATTTTTGCCTGGGAACCAGCAGTTCGGCCGGGCCACCGGACAGCTGTTCGGCCATGGCCAGGGCGGCGCTTTCGGCAACGCCATAGCAGCCGCTGTGTTCAAAGGCGATCTGTGAACGATGGCTCAGGCGCGGGGCATAAGGCGCCAGTTGACTGCTGCTGAAGCAGGTCAGTGGCAGGGCCAGTTGATCCGCCAGTTGCAGCAGGCCGGGTTCGCTACGCTTCAAGTCGATACTGGCCAGGGCCAGCAATTGCCCGCTCTCCAGGCCGTGGGCTTGCAGCACCTGCTCAAGCAGGGCGCGCAGCGTGGTCGCCGGGCAGCCTTTCTGGCAGCCCAGGCCGACCACCAGGGCCGGCGCCGCGCGCCTTTCGATCATGTCGGGTACAGGTCCGTGTTCTTGCGCCGGAACAGCCAGGCGCTGATCAGCCCGAGGGCCAGCCAGAACGCCGCATTGGTCAACTGCGAGGCGATCTTGAACTGCGCTTCCAGTTCTTCCGGGGCCAGCATCGAATGCACTTCCGGTTGTGGTGCGCCGATCACGTGAGGCACGGCGATGATGGCGGCGCCCAGCAGTTTCAGCAGCCAGTTGCCTGCGAACACAATCAGGGCAAGGCCCACGGCGGTGGAAGCGGCAGCGCCGATCCACCAGACCTGGCGCTGCACCAGATCGGCGGCCGCGGTGCCCGGCAACTCCGGCGGCAGGCCCAGGGTTGGCGCCAGGCAGAAAGTCGCATAACCGGCCAGGCCCCAGAGCAGGCCCTGGGAAGTGCGGCTGGGCGCCCGCAGGGTATAGAGTCCGGCCAGCATCAGGGCGAAGCCGACCGCCACCACCAGGTTGCCACCGGTGGTGGACAGGGTGCGCTGCCAGCCGTCTTCCGGTTCCCAGGCCTCGGCATCATGGCTGTGACCGGCCATGGCGCCTTCGGCGTGTTCGTGGACTTCGGCCGCCGGGGCCTGTTCATAGGTTTCCGCCTGCAGAATCAGCGGGGCCACCCAGAAGCTCTGCAGCAGGGTCAGCAGCAAGGCCGCCAGCAACCCGCTGAAGCCTGCGGTTTGTGCAATACGCTTGATCATGTCGGCAGGTCTCAGTGGCAAGGGAAAGCAGCGCTGTGACGAGTGTCGTGGGCGGCGTTGTGCACCGCTTCGATATGGGAGAAACCGGCGAAGTACACCAGGCAGGCGCCCAGCAGCGAAGCGCCGATGGCGGCCACCAGGCGCTGGCTCAGGGTGGAGGTGCTGCTGGCGGAATGGCTGGTGCTGCTGATGATCGACATGGCGCTTCCCTTTGGAGTGTCGGCGGGGGAGGAGCGCAGGAAAACCCCGCGTGAGGAGCACGCAGGGTTTGCAACAGCGCCCGCCCACCGCGGGTTTGTTATGTGTGTGTTGCGGGCCGGTCTCCGGGCTCGCGAGGGGCAGGGGGCGACTCATGTCGTACCGTGCCGAAAAGTGTCGCCTTCCCATGCCTTGGCACAGTGGATCTGACACTTCGCTCGCTTACCGTTGCGGGGGCAGCACCGGACTGGTCACGACTTTTTAGTAAAGCACGTGATTCACCGGTTTCCCGTTTCACCCTGTGAAGGGCACCCGTAACAAGGCGCGTAGCAAATCATGGGCGGGGTAACGTCGTCAATTGCGGATGCCGGTGTATTGCCGATTGACCGTCCCCCGCGCTCTGCGTAGCCTTGCGCCTTCGAGGTTCTTCGGCCAGCGGTCGAAGCTAAGAAGGGAACGCGGTCGATGCCGCGGCTGCCCCCGCAACTGTGAAGGGTTTCATTTCTGCAAGGCCACTGCATTGGCGTTCGTAACGCCTGCGGGAAGGCGCGGAAACCGCCAGTCCAATGACTGGCAAGCCCCCAGCCAGGAGACCTGCCTCGATCCCAGATTCTCACTACAACCGGGCGGGGTGATCCGGTGGCGAAATCTCCGCGCGCCTCTGCGCTGCGGCTCTCGTCCCGTATGCCCGCCACCTTTGCCAAGGGGCATCCGATGAAAACACTGGCCAAACTTCCCGTCACCATCGTCACCGGCTTCCTTGGCTCGGGTAAGACCACCTTGCTGCGGCACATGCTGGACAACGCCCAGGGCCGGCGCATCGCGGTGATCGTCAACGAGTTCGGCGAGCTGGGCATCGACGGCGAGATCCTCAAGCAATGCTCCATCGGCTGCACCGAGGAAGAGGCCAGCGGCCGGGTCTACGAGCTGGCCAACGGCTGCCTGTGCTGCACCGTGCAGGAAGAGTTCTTCCCAGTGATGCGCGAACTGGTGGCGCGCCGTGGCGACCTGGACCACATCCTTATCGAAACCTCCGGCCTGGCCCTGCCCAAGCCCCTGGTCCAGGCCTTCCAGTGGCCGGAAATCCGCAGCGCCTGCACCGTCGACGCGGTGATCACCGTGGTCGACAGCCCGGCCGTGGCCGCCGGCACCTTCGCCGCGTTCCCCGAGCAAGTGGACGCCCAGCGCAAGCTCGACCCCAACCTGGACCACGAATCGCCGCTGCACGAGCTGTTCGCCGACCAACTGTCCAGCGCTGACCTGGTGATCCTCAACAAGACCGACCTGATCGACCCCGCAGACCTGGCCAAGGTGCGCCTGGAAGTGGCCGAAGAACTGCCGCCGGCGGTGAAAGTCATCGAAGCCAGCAGCGGCCGCCTGCCCCTGGACGTGCTGCTGGGCCTGGGCGCCGGTTCCGAGGAGCATATCGACGGCCGCCACAGTCACCACGATCACCACCACGACGGCGATGATGACCACGACGACCACGATCACGACGCCTTCGATTCCATCTCCATCGAACTGCCCCAGGCCGACGAAAGCCTGCTGCTGGACGCCCTGACCCAGCTGGTGGTCAAGCACGGCATCCTGCGGGTCAAGGGCTTTGCCGCGATCCCCAACAAGCCGATGCGTTTGCTGATCCAGGGCGTGGGCACGCGCTTCGACAAGCACTTCGACCGCAAGTGGGGCGCTGACGAAGCCCGCACCACGCGCTTGGTACTGATCGGCCAGGAACTGGACGCCGCCCAACTCGAAGCGCAACTGCGCGCCGCCCTCAGCGTGTAAGCCATGCACCTGCTCAGGACCCAGCCCGGCGGTTTCGTGTCGGATGACAACATTGCCGACCTTGGACAAACCCCCGCCGAGCTGGTGATCCTGTGCAGCGGCGACTCCAGCCTGGCGCTGCTGGCGGATGCCGCCGAGCAGTTGCCCGAGGATTACCCCAGTTTTCGCCTGGCCAACCCGATGCAGGTGCAGAACCACGCTTCGGTGGATCTGTATGTGGACCAGGTGCTGCGCCACGCCAAGGTGATCCTGATCTCCCTGCACGGCGGCATCGGCTACTGGCGCTACGGCGTCGAGCGGCTGGTGGAGCTGTCCCAGCGCGGGGTGCAACTGATCCTGGTGCCGGGGGACGACCGCCCGGACCCGGAGCTCAGCGACCTGAGCACCGTGGGCCCCGTCGAGCGCGACCGCCTGTGGCAGTTCCTGCGCCAGGGCGGGCGGGACAACGCGCTGAATTTCTACCGCTGCCTGGCCAGCGGCCTGCTGGGGCGCGACTACCCCTGGAGCGAACCGCAGACCCTGCCACGTACGGCGATCTACCACCCGCACAAGAGCCAGGCCGCCCTCAGCGACTGGCAGGCCGATTGGCAGCCTGGTCAAGCGGTGGCGGCGCTGCTGTTCTACCGCTCCCACCTGCAGGCAGCCAACACCGGCTTTATCGACCTGTTCTGCCAGCGTTTGCTGGCGGCGGGCCTCAACCCCTTGCCGATCGCGGTGGCCAGCCTCAAGGAGCCCGGCTGCCTGAGCCAGGTGGAAGACTGGCTGGATGAAACCGCGGCCGGGGTGATCCTCAACACCACCGGCTTTGCCCAGTCCAGCCCCGAGGCGCCGCACTTGCGGCCGTTCCGCCGCAATATCCCGGTGATCCAGGCCATCTGCGCCCAGGACAACGAACCAGGCTGGCGCGACAGCGAGCAAGGCCTGGGACCGCGGGACCTGGCCATGCACATCGCCTTGCCGGAACTGGACGGGCGCATCATCAGCCGGCCCATCAGCTTCAAGGACCTGGCCTGGCGCAGCGAGCGCAGCCAGTCGGACGTGGTGTGCTACCGCGGCCAGCCCGAACGCATGGACTTTGTCGCCGAGCTGGCCCGGCGCTGGGTCGAACTGGGGCGCCTGGACAACGGCCACAAGCGCATTGCCCTGGTGCTGGCCAACTACCCGACCCGGGACGGGCGCATCGGCAACGGCGTCGGCCTGGATACTCCGGCTGCGGCGCTGAACATCCTCAAGGCCCTGCACGCCGAAGGCTACCCACTGCCGGCCGAGTTGCCCGCCAGCGGCAGCGAGCTGATCCGCCAGTTGCTCGGCGGGGTCAGCAACGACCTGGACAGCCTCGACCAGCGCCCGTGTCAGCAAAGCCTGGCCCTGGACGACTACGCGCTGATGTTCCAGGCCCTGCCCGCCGCCAACCGCGAGGCAGTGCTGCAGCGCTGGGGCGCACCGCAGCAAGACCCGATGTTCCGCGACGGGCGGATGATGATCGCCGGCCTGCGTTTTGGCCTGACCTTCGTCGGCATCCAGCCGGCCCGGGGTTATCAGGTGGACCCCAGCGCGGTCTACCACGACCCGGACCTGGTGCCGCCCCATGGCTACCTGGCGTTCTACTTCTGGCTGCGCCAGACCTACGGCGCCCATGCGCTGATCCACGTCGGCAAGCACGGCAACCTGGAATGGCTGCCGGGCAAGGGTGTCGGCCTGTCGGAGAACTGCTGGCCGGACGCGCTGCTGGGGCCGCTGCCGAACATCTACCCGTTCATTGTCAATGACCCGGGGGAGGGCGCCCAGGCCAAGCGCCGCACCCAGGCGGTGATCATCGACCACCTGATGCCGCCCCTGACCCGTGCCGAAACCTACGGCCCGCTGCGTAACCTGGAACTGCTGGCGGACGAGTACTACGAAGCCCAACTGCTGGACCCACGTCGCGCCCGCGAGCTGCAACGGGACATCCTGCAACTGGTGCGCGAGACCCACATCGACCGCGAGTTGCAACTGGGCGAACAGCTGGACAGCGACGCCGACGCGGCGATCTGGCTGCCGCGCCTGGACACTTACCTGTGCGACCTCAAGGAGTCGCAGATCCGCGATGGCCTGCACGTGTTCGGCGAATCCCCCGACGGCCGACTGCGCATCGACACCCTGCTGGCCCTGCTGCGCATTCCCCGGGGCGATGGCAAGGGCGCCCATGCCAGTCTGCTGCGGGCCTTGGCCAAGGCCTTCGACCTGGGCTTCGATCCGCTGGACTGCGCCCTGGCCGAACCCTGGACCGGGCGCCGCCCGCAGCCGTTGCGACAGCTCAGCGATGCCTTGTGGCGCACGGCGGGCGATGTGCGCGAACGCCTGGAACTGTACGCCGCAGCATTGATCGAAGCCGCGCTCCAGGGCCCGGTGGCGCAGTTGGATGAGCCGGGCTGGGAGCCGGTGCGGGTCATCATCGACGCCTTGCGCGAAGTGGTCGCGCCGCGCCTGGACGCATGCGGCCCGGCGGAAATGCGTGGCCTGCTGAACGCCTTGAACGGCCGTTTCGTCCCCGCCGGACCCAGCGGCGCGCCCAGCCGCGGGCGTCTGGACGTGCTGCCCACCGGGCGCAACTTCTATTCGGTGGACGTGCGCAACCTGCCCACCACCACCGCCTGGCGCATCGGTTTCCAGTCGGCGAACCTGATTCTCGAACGCCACCTGCAGGACCACGGCGATCACTTGTTGCAACTGGGCCTGTCGGTCTGGGGCACCGCCACCATGCGCACCGGCGGCGACGACATTGCCCAGGCCATGGCCCTGATGGGCGTGCGCCCGGTGTGGGCCACCGGCAGCCAGCGGGTGGACGATTTCGAGATCCTGCCCCTGAGCCTGCTGGACCGGCCGCGGGTCGACGTGACCCTGCGGGTGTCCGGGTTCTTCCGCGACGCCTTCGCCAACCTGATCCGCCTGTTCGACGCGGCGGTGCAGGCGGTGGCGGCCCTCGACGAGCCTGAGGACATGAACCCGCTGGCGGCCAGGGTCCGCGCCGAGCGCGAGGCCTTGATCGCCTCCGGCCTGGAGCAGGACGCGGCCGCGCGTCAGGCTGGCTGGCGGATCTTCGGCGCCAAGCCCGGAGCCTATGGCGCCGGGGTCCAGGGCGCCATCGACGGTCGCCTGTGGCAGAGCCGCGAGGACCTGGCCGAGGTCTACCTGAACTGGGGCGGCTACGCCTATGGCGGCAGCGACGAAGGCACCGCCGCCCGCGAGCAGTTCGCCACCCGCTTGAGCCAGGTGCAGGCGGTGTTGCAGAACCAGGACAACCGCGAGCACGACCTGCTGGATTCCAACGACTATTACCAGTTCCAGGGCGGCATGTTGGCCGCGGTGGAAAGCCTCAGCGGGGCCAAGGCCGCCAGCTACCACGGCGACCACAGCCAGCCGGACCTGCCGAAGATCCGCACCCTCAAGGAAGAACTGAACCGGGTGATCCGCTCCCGGGCGGCCAATCCGAAGTGGATCGAAGGGGTCAAGCGCCATGGCTACAAGGGCGCCTTTGAAATGGCCGCGACCCTGGACAACCTGTTCGCCTTCGACGCCACCACCGAGCTGATCGACGATCACCAGTACGCCTTGCTGGCAGACGCCTACCTGCTGGACGACTCGACCCGCGAGTTCGTCCGCCAGCATAATCCCCACGCCCTGCGCGACATGACCGAGCGCCTGCTGGAAGCCCAGCAGCGCGGCCTGTGGCAAGAACCCGGCGATTATCGTGAAGCCCTGGAGCACCTGTTGCTGGATATTGAAGAAGACAGCTGAGCCTGTAGCCGCTGCCGCAGGCTGCGAACGCCGACGACGTCGACGTCACGTGCTACCGCCCCGAACCTCCTCGCGACGGCTCTGCGGTGCCGATCGCAACCTGTAGCAGCGGCCACCCCCTGATGTTTGCACAACCCTTGAGCGAGACCCCGACATGAGCGACACCCCCCATTTTCCGCTGTCCGCCGTGGTCGGCGCCGAACGCCTGAAACTGGCCCTGTGCCTGACCGCCATCGACCCGAAGATCGGCGGTGTGCTGATCGAAGGCCCGCGGGGCATGGCCAAGTCGACCCTGGCCCGGGGCCTGGCCGATCTCTTGGCCAGCGGCCAGTTCGTCACCTTGCCCCTGGGCGCCACCGAAGAGCGCCTGGTGGGCACCCTGGATTTGGACGCCGCCCTGGGCGAAGGCCGGGCGCAGTTCTCTCCGGGGGTTCTGGCCAAGGCCGACGGTGGTGTGCTCTATGTCGATGAAGTCAACCTGCTGCCTGATCACCTGGTGGACCTGCTGCTGGACGTGGCCGCCAGCGGCACCAACCTGATCGAGCGCGACGGTATTTCCCATCGCCATTCGGCGAAGTTCGTGCTGATTGGCACCATGAACCCGGAAGAGGGCGAACTGCGTCCGCAACTGCTGGACCGCTTCGGCCTCAACGTCGCCTTGAGCGGCCAGCCCGCGCCGCAGGAGCGCGGGCAGATCATCCGCCGGCGCCTGGATTTCGACAGCGATCCCCAGGGCTTCTGCGGCCAATGGGCCGAGGCGCAAACGGCGTTGCGCGAGCGTTGCCAGCAGGCCCGAGCGCTGCTGCCGGCCATCGCCCTCGATGACCTGTCCCTGGAGCTGATCACCGAGCGTTGCTTCGCTGCAGGCGTCGACGGCCTGCGCGCCGACCTGGTGTGGTTGCGAGCCGCCCGGGCCCACGCCGCCTGGCGCGGTGCCAGCGCTATCGCCGAGCAGGACATCGACGCGGTCGCCGAGTTTGCCTTGCGCCACCGCCGCCGAGAGACTGCGCCCAGTGCGCCGCAATCGGAGCCCAGCCCCCAGACGCCGGCGTCAGCCAATGCCAACCCCAGTGAAGGCCAGGGCCAATGGGGCGAAATGCCGGCCCAGGCGTTGCCCACCGGCGCCCGGCGTGAAGTGCCCAGCTGGCCAAAAAAGCCCTAGGCATTCGTCCCCGCACTGATCGGGGGGCGGATGCCAAGCCCCGGGCGGGGCACCTGGATCATGGCCGGCAAGGCAAAGGCCGCGAGGCCCGCGCCGGTTCCATCAACTGGCCCGGCACCTTGCTCAAGGGCCGGCCGCGCTTGCGCCAAGACCTGCTGTTTCGCCTGCGCAGCCGCGCGCCCCATGAACTGTGGCTGGTGATCGTCGACGCCTCGGCCTCGACCCGCCGCCACAGCGCCCTGAGCGACGCCAAGGGCCTGCTGGCGCAACTGTTCGACGACGCCTACCGCCAGCGCGCGCGCCTGGCCCTGCTCACCGCCAGCGGCCGCGCACCGAGCTGGCAGGTCCAGGGCCTGAAAGCCTCCCAGGACCTGCGGCACTGGCTCGATGGCCTCGGTGCTGCTGGCGGCACGCCCTTGCCACAAGCCCTGAGCGAAGCGGCCCAGTGGCTGGAACAGCGCCAGCGGCGCCTGCCGGCGGAACAGCAGCGCGTACTGCTGATCACCGACGGCCGCCTGAAAACCCTGCCGCTGTTGCAGCCCCTGAACTGCCCGACCTTGCTGCTCGACATCGAACGCGGCCCGATCCGCCTGGGCCGCGCCCGCGAACTGGCCACACGCCTCAACGCCACCTACCAACACATCGACCTGTAGCCGCTGCCGCAGGCTGCGAACGGCCCGCAGGGCCGCACAGTTCCAGCGGGTGCCGTGGCTTGACGGTTGATCGCCAGGTAAGGCCCTGCGGGCCTTTTCGCAGCCTCGCCGTGGCTCGGCAGCGGCTACAGCCAGTGTCAATCCGGGCTGGTGTAGCCGCTGCCGCAGGCTGCGAACGGCCCGCAGGGTCGCAAAAAACCTGAGAGCGCTAGAGACTCGTCAGTCGATCACCAGGCAAGGTCCTGCGGACCTTTACGCAGCCTCGCCGAGGCTTGGCAGCGGCTACACTGCCTGCGCCAACACAGGAGTGAAGCGATGCGGGTACTGGTGCGTAACGATAAGGACGATTTCCGGGTCAAGGCCTATGCCGGGACCAATGGGGTGTTGCTGGCCATGGATCTGGATGCGTCACGGCGCAAGGGGCTGCTGGGCTTCGCCATCGAGAAGCAGGTCGGCAGCAAGCCCTGGCTGTTTCTGTTCAATAGCCTGACCTTCCCCGGCAAGACCCATACCTTCCCCCAATACAACGCCACCCCCAGCGATCAGGCGCCGCTGCAGAAGTTTCGCTGGGCCGACTACGCGGTCCGCCCCGGCACCACCCTCAACTATCGGGTGCATCTGGCCTACGGCAGCCCCGATGCGCCGCAACTGGGGGAGGCCCTGGAACTGAGCATCACCGCCGACAACGGCCAGCCGCCGGGGCAGCAGGTGATCTTCAACCGTGCCGTGGCCGCCAGCCAGGCCTTCTCGCGCAAGTTTCCGCAACTGGATGCGTTGCTCAGCAACAACAAGAAACTGCCCATCGAGTCCTGGCCCGACGCCCCGCGGCAATGGCTGGAAAACGGTCTGCTGGAGGCGCTTCTGGGGTTTATCCAGCGCGCCACGGATGCCAGCTGGAGCCTGGACGTCGCCATCTACGAGTACCAGTTGCAGGCCGTCGTTGACGCGGTCAACGCCGCCTTCGACCGTGGCGTGCACGTGCGGGTGCTGTACCACGCCGGCCCCGGGGACGACGACACCACGCAGAACCAGGCCAGCCTGCAGCACCTGCCCGAGCACAGCAAACGCGGGCGGGTGACCCACGGGATCTTCCATGACAAGTTCATCGTCCTCAGCCGCCTCGACGCCGCCGGCCAGCGTCAGCCCGAAGCGGTGCTCTGTGGCAGCACCAACTTCACCGCCAACGGGGTCTACCGCCAGGCCAATGTGCTGCACAGCCTCGATCACCCGGACATTGCCGGGCGCTATCTACAGGTGTTCGAGCAGATCTGGCAGGCGCCGACGGACGTGGGCGCCACGCGCAAATGGTTGACCCAGGACAATCCCATGCAGCCGGATGCACCGCTGTTCGCCGGTTTTTCTCCGCGCAGGGGGCAGGGCGATCTCAGTGAGTTCGTCGACATCATCAACGGCGCCCGCCGCGACCTGCTGTTCGTCACCGCCTTCGCCTTGCCCGACAGGATTCTCGACGCCTTGCTCGGCCAGCCCCACGACGATGTGCTGCGTTATGGCCTGCAAAACACGGCCAGTCGCATCACCGGCTTCCACGCCGATCGCACCGCCGAGTTTGCCGCCACCGCCTTGCTCAACAAGGGCCTGGAAGGCTGGCTCAAGGAGGGTCTGAAGGGCCAGAGGGGCAACCTGCTGGTGCACACCAAGGCGCTGGTGACCGACTTCACCAGCGAGGCTCCGGTGATCATCAGCGGCAGCCACAACCTCAGCGTCGGCGCCAGCCAGAGCAATGACGAGAACTACCTGATCATCCGTGGCGACACCGATCTGGCGGATCGCTACGGCCTGGAACTGCTGCGCTTCTATGAGCATTACCGGTTTCGCTACTTCGCCAGGCAGTTGGCCCTCAAGCAGGTCCGGCCCCTGGCGGTGGACGACCGCTGGAGCGATGACTATTACCTGGAAGGCGACCTGCGCCAGCTGTCGCGCCTGCGTTTTTCCGGGCGCTGAACCGAGCCGCCGAACGGCCTGCCATCGGTCCGCTTTTACCGGGGCCTGGCAGGCAGATTGATATCACCTGATCTAGCGTTGCCAGCGGAGCGAGCGCTCCCTCCGCAACGGAGCCTTTTCAGGGAGATAAATCATGGTTTATATACGGCGTGATGTAGGGAAATTGAGCGGCGATTGGGACCCGACCCTGTTGTGGTATGCCAGGGCGGTTGGCGTCCTGCTCCAGCGTCCGATCACCGATCGCACCAGTTGGCGATTCCTCGCGGCGATTCACGGATTCTCCGAGTCGTGGTGGAGGATGGACGGCTACCTCAAGGCCGGTGAGGCACTGCCCAACGAAGCGGAACAGCTGCTGTACTGGGACCAGTGCCAGCATGGCAACTGGTTCTTCCTGCCCTGGCACCGCGGTTACCTGGCGTCCTTCGAACAGATCGTCCGCGATGTGGTCGTCCAGCTGGGTGGTCCCAAGGATTGGGCGCTGCCTTACTGGAATTACAACGAGGGGCAGCGGTCCCTGCACCTGCCCGCGTGCTTTGCCGCCAAGACCCTGCCAAACAATGAGGGGCCCAACCCGCTGTATGTTGAAAAGCGCTTTGGCCTTTTGGGAGACGGCAACGTCGTGCTCGATGGCAGCCTGATCGGTCTCGGCTGTCTGGACGACCCGAGGTACGAGGGCGGCAGCGAAGGCAGCCCGCCCGGCTTTGGCGGTACCCCGAAAACCCTGCTTAGAAGCGGTGTCACAGGCGGCCTGGAGTCGTGCCCGCACAACGTCGTGCATACCGAAGTCGGTGGCCGCGATCAGGTGCGAACCGCTCCCGACGGTTCTCGGTATACGGTTCGTGGCCTGATGAGCTATCCCAATACCGCCGCGCTGGACCCGATCTTCTGGCTGCACCATGCCAATATCGACCGATTGTGGCAGGTCTGGCTGGACAGCCCCGAGGAGCACAGCAACCCCGACAAGTCCAACTGGTACAACGGCCCCGACAAACTGAGCCGGCCCTTTATCGTGCCCCAGGTCGATGGCGAACCATGGAAATTCAAGGTGGCGGAGGTGCTCGATACCCTGGCGCCCAGGCTCAACTATCGATACGACACCACGGCTCCCGCCAAGAGCCAGGGCAACCGTCTGCACCAGCGCTTGCAGCGCCTGGGTCTGGCAACCGATCAATTGCAGAACTTCAGCGCCAGCGGAGCATTGATGGCCAAGGAACCGGAAACAGAAGTGATAGGGGCCAATCGTGCGCCGCTGGAAATCGTCGGGCACTCGGTGCAGACCTCAGTGCAACTGGACAAGCAGGGCGCGCAACAGGTGTTCAGCAGCCTGAAGTCGAACCTGTTCGCGGCTAGCTTCACGCCGCCGGACCGGGTATTTCTCAACCTGGAGAATATTCGCGGCAACAGCGATGCGGTGTTGCTGGAGGTCTATGTCAACCTGCCGGCCGATGCCGATCCGGCTCAGCATCCGGAGCTGCGGGCCGGGGTCTTGTCGTTGTTCGGCGTGAGCGATGCCAGTCGTACCGACCACGAGCACGGCGGGCACGGCATCACCGAGGTGTTCGAGATCACCGATATCATCGATGCCCTGCACCTGGGGGGTATCACCTCGGCGGATCAGTTGAATATCCGTCTGGTGTCCAGGGCGGCGGTGCCTGCCGAGGACCAGATCACGGTAGCGCGGGTCAGCCTTACCCGGCTGGGCGGTTGAGGGGCGTGCTACGTGGCCTGCGACCCTTGGGCCAGAACCCGCGGCCCTGGTTGCTGCTGATCAGCCTGGTGGGGTGGGGGTGGTTGCTGGGGTCGACGGCGATGCTGTCGATTCCGGCGTTCTGCGGCAGCCTGCCGTTGTCGGGTTATGCCTTGGGCTGGCGGGGCATCGAGCAGGCGTTGCTGTTCAATCCACCGCAGCAATTGTTGCAGGGCTGGTGGCTGATGCTGCTTGCCATGCTGCCACTGCTGTTGGTGCAGCCCTTGCTCTATGTCTGGCACCGTAGCTTGCGGCGCAAGCGTTGGCAGGGCGTTGCCCTGTTCGTGCTGGGCTTCGGCGCGGTCTGGAGCCTGGCAGGCGTGGTGCTGATGGGGCTGGTGGTGGCGGTCCGGGTGTGGTTCGGCCTGAGTGCGTGGCAGGGTTTTTTCGCCGCGTTGCTGTTGTGCCTGGTCTGGCAGGCCTCGCCGTTCAAGCAACATTGCCTGAACCAGTGCCACCGGCAGCCGCGGATCTGTGCCTTTGGCCTGGGCTATCTGAGGGACTGCCTGGGTTTTGGCCTGTCCGCCGGGGCTTGGTGCGTAGGTTCCTGCTGGCCGCTGATGCTGTTGCCGGTGCTGCTGGAACAGGGGCATGTGGCGCTGATGCTGCTGGGCATGCTGTGGATGCTCTACGAACGCCTGTTGCGGCCTCGGGGCTTGCGCTGGTACTGGCCCTGGCCTCGTCATCCGCGGGGTTTGTCCTAGTCGTTGTCTGAGGTTGCCCAGGGGCAGGATCGCCCGCGGTTGCGATCCCGCCCCTTGGTAGCCTTTGCCTCAGGCCTACAACCGCGGCGCCGGGCTCACCGTGGCATTGCGCCAGGCGGTTTGCAGTTGCTCCTCGAGCAACGCCGGGACCTGTTTGCCGGGCTGGTTTTCCAGGCTCAGTTTCAGGCCGTTGAGGGAGCGGCCGCTGAGGCGGTTGCCCGCCAGATCCTCACGAAACACCTGTTCCGCCTCGGCATAGCGTTTCTGCGCCAGCAAGGCATAACCCAGGGACTCGCGCAGGGTGTAGTACCAGTCCGGCGGCTCGTTGTAGGCCAGGGCGTCTTGCACCTCCACAGCCTTGCGCCAGGCGGCAATCTGCTGCTGGCCGGCATCGCCGGTCAGGGCCTGCAGGTCAGCGTTGAGGCCCTCTTTGGCGTTGTTGAATACCTGGTTGCCCAGGTTTTTGAGGGCTGCCAGGTCCAGTGGGCCGGCGGCACGGGTCAGGGCGCGGTCGAGCAGGGTCAGGTTGGCGATGCGCAGCAGCTGCAGCGCGGAATTGTTGCCATATTGCAGGGCGTCCTTGCCGGTCAGGGGCTGGGGCGAGGCGGCGACCGCCTGCCAGAAACCCTTGAGGGCATCGCGGGCCTGGTCCTGGTTGAGGTTCTGGGCGCTCAGTTGCCGGTACGCCAGGGCATAGGCCTTCATCAGCTGGGTGTAGGGCTTGGTCAAGTCCTGCCAGGGCTTGTCCGTTCCCTGGTTGGCCTCGCGGCAGGTCTGGTTGAGGGTGGCCAGGCCGGCGTCGATCTTTGGCTCAATCCGTGCCAGGGCGTCCCAGTCCTCGAAGCGCACGGCGAAGTAGTAGGGCACCGCGTAGAAGTAGTCGCTCTTGGTCTTGAGCTCTTCGGGGTACTGCTGGCAAAGGAAGGGCACGGCCGCGTAGCGGGTGGTGTTCTCCACCAGTTCCTCGGCCATGTTCATGGATTCGTTCTGCCGGCCTTCGATGGACAGTGTCCAGGTCAGGAAGTGGATGTTGTGCCCCAGGTAGTGCAAGGCATAGGGGCTTTGCGGCTGGACCTGATGGGCGTAAGCGCGGTCCACCGAGACGGCGGTGTAGTTGGCCACGCTGGCCAGGTTGTTGTTGCCGGTGCGCTGGTAGATGTGCGAGGCCATGTGCACCAGATGGCCGATGGCCGGGTTCTGGTCGCGGAAGCGATTGGCCATGGGCAGGCCGCTGTCGGGGAAGGGTGATTCCTCGATGGCGTGGATGTAGAAGTGATTGGCCCCGGTGTGCTGCTGGTCCTGGACCAGCACCCGGTTGAGCACTTGCAGGGCCTCGTAGGCGGCGTCGGTCGGCTTGACCTGATTGGATACGGCCTCGGTGCCGTCCCACCATTTCCACGGGTCGCGGCTGAGCAGGGCGTCGGCGTACAGGGTCGCGGCATCGAGGTCGTCAAAGTAGTCTTCCGACAGTTTTTTCATGGAGTCGGCGTAGCGCTTGTTGCCCTCATCGCCGAGGCTGACCTGGCCGTCCTTTTCGCTATACAGGCTCAGCAGCGCCTTGGCGTAGTCCACCTCGCGCTGCAGCTGACGCTGGCTGAAGGCGGCTTGTGCGGCGCTGTCCTTGAGCCGGGCGCTGGCGTGCTCCAGGGCGATCTGAACCGAGCGGTAGGCCAACTGGTTGCAACCGGTGGTGGCGACACTGTTGATGTTGGAGTTGGCCGACAGCGCGATGCCCCAATAGGGCATGGCCGAGCCTTCGTCGAAGCGGCTGGCCTGATAGAAGGCGCGGATCGCTGCCGAGAAATTGAAACCGTATTGCAGGGCCATGCCCTGGCTGTAGAAGGCCTGGACCTGCTCCGGCTGCTTGAGGCTGACCAGGGGGTAACGGGTGCCGCCCAGGCCCGAGAGCAGTTGGTCGCCCTCGGTGTCCTGGGGGCTGACGCATTTGTGCAGCACTTGCAGGTAGGGCGTGTCCGGCGGCACCGGGGTGAAGCCGCCACTGTGTTCATCGCTGCCGTGGTTCATGGTGTGGGCCAGGGCGCTGGCGCTGGCCAGCAGCAGGCCGGCGGCCAGGGTCGAGCGCAGGAAGGGGACGTCCATGCTGTGTTGCTCCTTGCAGGAATCGCTGGGTGGAGCCGGCTTGCCGAGGCGTGGGCGGGCAAGCCGGCTCCTGCAGCGCGAGGGTTCAGTCGTTGTCGTTGTCGTGGCTGTGACGGGCGACGAATGACGGGCCGTCCGGCTTGGCCAGGCGCTTGATCTGCGGTGCCAGGTCCTGCCGGGGAATCACCACCTGGATCAGCGCCGGGCGGTCCTTGATCTGCAGCAGTTGCGGCAGCAACTGTTCCAGCCCGGCCCGGGTCGAGACCTTGAAACCCTCGGCGCCAAACCCCTTGGCCAGGGCCAGGTAGTCCCAGGTCGGCAGGGTGTCGAACGGGGCGAACTGGCCGCCGGGTTCGAAGGCGTCGATATCGACGAAAGCCTGTTCGATGGCATAGACCTCGTTGCTCATGACGAACACCAGGGCGTTGATCCGGTTGCGTGCCAGGGTCGACAGCGACTGGCAGATCATCATGAAGCCGCCGTCGCCGGCCACCACGATCGGCCGCCGACCGCTGCCCATGGCCACCCCCAGGGCGCAGCCGGTTTCGTGGCCCAGGGAACCCCAGATGGCATCGGCGACAAAGCTGTCCCGAGGCAGGCCGTTGATGTTGCTGGCGGCATACAGGGCCGAGCTTTCACCGAGGATCAGGCTGCTGCCCGGCCACAGGTTCTGTTGCCGGGCAAAACCGTCGAGGATCTCCAGGAACAGGTCATAACCCAGTGCATCGTCGGGGGCGCCCTGTTGCAGCTGCGGCGGGCGCGCGGGTTCCGGAGCGTGGTTGCGCAGGGGGTAGTCGCTGTCCAGGCCCAGGGCCCCCAGCAGCCGTTGCACGTACTCCGGCAGCGGTACGTGGGGGTAGTACTGCAGGCCGGTGCGGGCCAGTTGGCTGTTGACCAGGATGATCCGGCTGAAGTCCTGGTTCAGCAGTTGCAGGTAGTCGTCGGTGAAGATCACCCCCAGGGCGAGGATGCAGTCCACGTCCTGCATGAAGGCCTGGGTCCACAGGCGCGAAGCGGTGCCGGCGTAGGTGCCGATGAACTGCGGGTGACTTTCGTCGACCACGGTCTTGGCTTCCAGGCTGGTGGTGAAGGGTAGGCCGCTGGCCTCGATCAGGCGCATTACCTGCTCCTGCAGGCCGTAGCGGGCCACCTCGATGCCGAGCATGATCAGCGGCGAGCGGGCGCTGCCCAGGCGCAGCAGGCTGGCCTCGATGGCGGCGCGCATCGAGTCCTCGTCGCAGCGGGCGGGCAGCGGTTGCAGTTCGCCCTGAGGGCGCGGGCAAGGTTCGCCCCAGACGTTCTGCCAGGCTTCCAGGTAGATCGGCCGGCGCTCGCTGATGGCCTTGACCAGCGCCTCGTCGATCAGCGCCGGGGCGCGCAGGCTGTCGTCAAGAATCAGGCTGGCCACGGTCACCGGCTCGAAGACCTTGCGGCCCACGTCCAGATCACCGGTGGAGTGGTGGAACAGCACGTCCTGGGACCAGATCAGGTCGCGGTTCTGCGCCGACGGGCTGGCGCTGATCAGCACCAGCGGATTGCGTTCGACATAGGCGCCGGCAATGGCATTCAGGGCACTGAAGGTGCCGACGCTGTATTGCAGCGATACCGCGCCGATCCCGGTGTAACGGGCATAGCCGTCGGCCGCGTAGGCGGCGGCCATCTCGTTGACTTCGCCCACCGCGTCGATGCCGTCGAAGTCGTCCAGGGCCGACATGAAGTGCGAGACGTAGTCCCCCGGCACCTGGAACACCTTGGTCAGGCCCAGTTGCTGCAGGCGGGTCAGCAGGTAGTCGGCGACGCTGAAGGGGTCATTGCTGGCCATGGGCGATCCCCTCGTAGGCGAACTGGGTGACGCCGTCCAGGGTCTTGGCGCAGTTCTGGCAGGGCAGCGGCTGGTCGCCGGGCAGGGTGCAGCCGTCCGGGGTCGGCACTGGCAGCAGGGCATAGTCCTTGGGCAGCCAGTTGGGGCGCTTGAGGCCAAAGAAATCCTGCAGGGTCGACTCGGCCACGGTCAGCGCGCCTTCCACCCAGCCCTGGCCCATGGAGTAGGCCTCGCCGACGATATGGATCTGCTGGTCGGCCACCGGCTTGCGCATGCGGCACAGGATCTGGTCGATCCGGTAGTTGGCCTTCCATTCGTGCCAGCCGCCGCCATAGGGATCGGCATCCCAGGCATGGTAGACCGCCGAGTAGGGGCGTGGCAGCTCCACCTGGTCATGCAGTTGAGTGACTTGCATCTGCGCCACCCGGACCATTTCGTCGCTGACCTGGAACTCGCTTTTGGGCACCACTGCAGCGGCTTGCAACTGCCCGGCGAGGCTGGCCGGCACATGGCCGACAAAGGGTGCACCGCCTTCGAGGCCTTTCCAGAAGGGCACGGTGCCGATGTCGTTATAGGAGGCCATCAACAGCGAGTTGAGATTCGGCTGGCCGCCGGGCTGTTCGCACTCGGTACCCATGTAGTAGACCTGGCGCACCGGCAGGTCGGTGACCGAGCGCCCGGCCACCAGCCCGAGGCTGCGCCACCAGGGCTGTTCGTAGGCCAGAAACAGCTTGAACGCCGACTGCATCAGCACCGAGCCGAGGTTTTCCTTGAGCCAGGGATCGTCGAACAGCGGCGCATCGATCAGCTCCAGGGCACGACGGGGCATGGCCAGGATGATCTGCTTCGCCTTGACCACCTGGCTGCCGTCGATGTCCCGCGTGCTGCCCTGTTCGGTGACGGTGCTCTGGAAATGCAGGCGATAGGGGAAGTCGCGGTCCTTGGCGTAGCTGATCTGCACCAGGCGCTGGTTCATCTGCACCCGTTGCGCACCGGGCAAGATTCCCGGCAGCTTGCGGAACTTGGCCTCCAGGGTCAGGGGCAGGCTCTGGAAACCCTTGGTCAGGGTGAGGAACTCGGTGTCGTCGCTGTATTCGGTGGCGGGCAACTGGGTGACCGCGCTGGCGTTGGCGACGTTGGCGTCGTAGCCGCCGGCGTCCTTCATGAACTGGTAGCCCTCATTGCTCATGACCCGGTACAGCAGGTCCCAGAAGCCGTAGCGCCAGATTTCCTTGCCGAACACCTTGACCTGCATCTGCTGGCACAGGCTGAGCTGGTCGAAGCCCGGGTAGACGTAGTTCATCACCTTGACTTGCAGGTCCTCGGGGCCGAAGCCGCGCTCTGACCAGGCCAGGTCGTAGGGGATCTTGTGTGGCGCTTCCTTGAAGTCGCGATAACGAAAGCGCTTGCCCCGCAGGTAGAACAGGTTGTTCAGCGAGCCCACCGGGGGCGGCGCGCCCATGGGGAATTTCTGGCTTGGCAAGCGCAATTGCTTGACCAGGCTGTCCACCAGCACATGGCCGGTGGGGCCGGGGATATAGCGCATGCCGCCGACTTCCGCGACCACGTTGGGCAGCCCCGGCAGGTTGATGCTGAACAGCCGGCCGCCGATCCGGTCGCCGTATTCGAACAGGCCGATACGCAGTTTTTCACCTTGTTCATGCTGCAGGCGCCAGGCGCTGTAGGTGCCGGACACACCCCCACCGACCACCGCGACATCGAGTTCGAGTTCTTGAGGTTTCATGCTGAAGTCCTTTTCGCTGGGAGGCGGACAGGGAGGTCCGTCGCGACCAGTATTGTCCAGTTTTGGCGAAATGCCAGTTTGCCATTAGTGCATGTTTCGGCCCGTGTGTACGGGGCTTTTATGATGATTGTCGGACAATATGCGGGCCTGCTGGCGGGGCGCTCTGGGAGGGGCTTGAAGCGTCGCAGCAGCGTTGGACAGGGCGGCGCCAACTGCGTAGTTTTCACACACTGCGCACAAGGACTCCGCCATGTCTCCGGACCTGACTTCCATCGAGCTGTTTCTCAAGGCCCTGACCCTGGGCAACCTGTCCCGGGCCGCCGAGCAGTCGCACCTGTCGCTGTCGGCCGCCAGCCGGCGTCTGTCGCTGCTGGAGCAACACTTCAAGGTGGCGCTGCTGACCCGCACCTCCACCGGGGTGCAGCCCACGGCGGCGGGGCAGGCGCTGGCCGAACATGCCCGCAGCCTCCTGCGGGCGGTGGATGTGATGCACGCTGACCTGGCCGACTTTGCCAAGGGCGCCACCGGCCGGGTCAGCCTGTACGCCAACAGCTCGGCGATGAGCCAGGAACTGCCCCGGCAATTGACCCAGTGGAGCGAGCTGCACCCGGGGATTCGCGTGGACATCCGCGAAGAGCGCAGCCGCGAGATTCTTCTGGCGGTGCGCGACGGCATCGCGGATGTGGGCATCGTCACTACCTTGCCCCAGGCCCGGGACCTGCACTTCAAGCCCTATTGCCGTGACCGCCTGTGCCTGATCGTGCCCCAGGCTCATCCGTTCAAGATGAGCCATGCGCGCTTCCAGGACTTGCTGGGCTACGACTTCGTCGGCCTGGAAGACAACGCCGCCATCACCCCATTGATCACCGAGGCTGCGGCCGCGGTGAGCATGCCCTTGCGCCTGCGGGTGCAGGTGCGCAGCTTCGAGGCGGTGTGCCGGCTGATCGCCGCCGGGCAGGGCGTGGGGGTGCTGCCCCAGGGCGCGGTGCAGATCTTTCGCAAGGAGATGGCCTTGCGTTTTATCGAAATCGACGATGCCTGGGCCGATCGTCAGATGTTCCTCTGCCGACGCCGGGAGCAACCGTCCCTGGCCAGCCGCGAGCTGTTCGACTACCTGGCTGACTGCGATCGCAGCGCGGCGCCGCCGCCCTAGTCGCGGCCCCCTGGCTGCCTGGCGCCGCGAGCCTTCGAATTTTGCGAAGGCGGTTTCCACAATGAGCAATTCCCCTGGGCGCTTCCCCATGCCCAGAATGGGCTCGCCCGTACGCTTGACCTGCCTCGATAACAACAACACGTCAGACCAGGAGAGACGGCTTGTCCAGGATCAATCCCGCTGTAAAACCTCCCCATCGCATCGCGGTGATCGCCGGTGACGGCATCGGCCGCGAAGTGGTTCCCGAAGGCCTGCGCGTGCTGGAAGCCGTCAGCCGGCGCTTCGGCATCGCCTTGCAGTTCGATCATTTCAATTGGTGCAGCGAGCACTACCAGGCCCACGGCAGCATGATGCCCGAGGACTGGGCCGAGCAGATCGGCGACCACGAGGCGATCTTCTTCGGCGCCGTCGGCGCGCCGGATATCGTCCCTGACCATATTGCAGTCTGGGATTCGCTGCTGAAGATCCGCCGCCAGTTCGATCAATACGTGAATATCCGTCCGGTGCGGCTGATGCCCGGGGTGCCGTGCCCGTTGGCCGGGCGGGTGCCGGGGGATATTGATTTCATCGTGGTGCGGGAAAACACCGAAGGCGAATACTCCAGCGTCGGCGGGCGGATGTGGGAGGGCACCCCGCGGGAGATTGCCTTGCAGGAGTCGGTGTTCTCCCGTCACGGCGTGGACCGGGTGGTGAAGTACGCCTTCGAGCTGGCCAGCCGCCGGCCCCGGCGCAACCTGGTGGCGGCCACCAAGTCCAATGGCATCGCCATCACCATGCCGTTCTGGGACGAGCGGGTGGAGGCGCTGGCCAAGGCCTACCCCGAGGTCGACACGCGCAAGTTCCACATCGACATCCTCTGCGCGCATTTCGTCCAGCACCCGGACTGGTTCGATGTGGTGGTGGCTTCCAATCTGTTCGGCGACATCCTCTCCGACCTGGGCCCGGCCTGCACCGGCACCATCGGCATCGCGCCCTCGGCCAACCTCAACCCGGAGCGTCTGTACCCTTCGCTGTTCGAGCCGGTGCATGGCTCGGCGCCGGATATCGCCGGGCTGGGGGTGGCCAACCCGATTGGTCAGATCTGGTCGGCGGCGCTGATGATCGAGCACCTGGGGCAGGGGGATGAGCTTTACCAGCGAGCCGCGGCGGCGATTGTCCAGAGCATCGAGACGGTGCTCGCCGAAGGCCCGCGCACCCGGGAAATGGGTGGCAACGCCAGCACCGTGGAAGTCGGGCGGGCGATTGCCGAGTGTCTGGCTGGCAACAGGAGCTGATGAAAATGAGCCTCGAACACTACATCGACAACCAATGGCAAGCCTCGTCCTGGGCCGAGGACATTCCGGTACTCGACCCCAGCACCGGCATCGCCTACGCGCGTATCGCCCGGGGCACCGCCGAGGACATCGACCTGGCGGTGCAGGCCGCGCAACGGGCCCTGGGTGACAACTTCGACGGGCCCTGGGGCAGCCTTTGCGCCCTGGAGCGTGGGCGCCTGCTGGCGCGCCTGGGCCAGGTGGTGCTGGAGCACCACGAAGAGCTGGCGCAGATCGAGGCCCGGGACACCGGCAAGGCGCTGAAGGTGGCCCGGGCCGACGCCACGGCCCTGGCGCGCTACTTCGAGTACTACGCCGGGGCCGCCGACAAGCTGCACGGCGACACCTTGCCCTACCAGGCCGGCTACACCGTGCTCACGGTGCGCGAGCCCCATGGCGTCACCGGGCACATCATTCCCTGGAACTACCCGATGCAGATCTTCGGCCGCAGTGTCGGTGCCGCCCTGGCGGCGGGCAACGCCTGCGTGGTCAAGCCTGCCGAGGACGCCAGCCTGTCGCTGTTGCGGCTGGCGGAACTGGCGGCCCAGGTGGGGTTTCCGGCGGGCACGATCAACGTGGTCAGCGGCTATGGCCACGAAGCCGGCGCGGCGCTGTGCGCTCATCCCGGCATTGCGCATATCTCATTTACCGGTTCCACCGGCACCGGCGCCCGGGTGGCCAAGGCGGCGGCCGAACGGCATTGCCCGGTGACCCTGGAGTTGGGGGGCAAGTCGCCGCAGATCGTGTTTGCCGACGCCGATGTGGAGCGCGCGCTGCCAGTGCTGATCAACGCCATCGTGCAGAACTGCGGGCAGACCTGTTCCGCCGGCAGCCGCCTGCTGGTGCAGCGCAGCCTCTATGAACCGCTGCTGGAACGCCTGGCCCAGTGCTTTGGCCAACTGCGCACCGGGCCCTCGGAGCTGGACCTGGACATGGGCCCGCTGATCAATCAGAAGCAGCTGCGCCAGGTGCGCGAATTCGTCCGCGAAGCCGAGACCGCCGGCATCCCGGTGGCGGCGCGCGGGCAGGTGGTGGCCGAGGCCGGCAGCGGCGGCTACTTCCACGAGGCGGTGCTGTTTCGCGATGTGCCGCCAGACAGCCGCCTGGCCCGGGAGGAGGTGTTCGGCCCGGTGCTGGCGGTGATGCCCTTCGAGGACGAGGCCGAAGCCATTCGCCTGGCCAACGACAGCGCCTTCGGCCTGGTGGCCGGGGTCTGGACCCGGGACGGTGCGCGGCAGTTGCGCATGGCCCACAAGCTGCGCTGCGGCCAGGTGTTCATCAACAACTACGGCGCCGGCGGCGGCGTCGAACTGCCCTTCGGCGGGGTCAAGGCCAGCGGGTATGGCCGGGAGAAGGGCTTCGAGGCACTGCTGGGTTTCACCACCTTGAAGACCATCGCCATTCGCCACGACTGACGGCCGCCACGGCGGTCCATAACAACAAAAACAGGAGTCACTTCCATGCGTCTAGCCAACAAGACTGCCATCGTCACCGGCGCCGGTTCCGGCTTTGGTGAGGGGATCGCCAAGACCTTCGCCCAGCAGGGCGCCCGGGTCATCGTCGCCGACATGAACGCCACGGGCGGCCAGCGGGTGGTGGACGAGATCCGCGCCGCCGGCGGCCAGGCCCACTTCATCGAGGTCAACGTGGCCCAGGACGCCAGCGTTGGCGCCTTGCTGCGCAACACCCTGGAGCACTACGGCGGCCTGGACATCGTGGTCAACAATGCCGGCACCACCCACCGCAACCGGCCGATGCTGGAAGTCGACGAGGCCGAGTTCGACCGGGTGTTTGCGGTCAACGTGAAAAGCATCTTCCTCAGCGCCAAGCACTTCGTGCCGCATTTTCGCGGCCAGGGCGGCGGGGTGTTCATCAACATTGCCTCCACCGCGGCGATCCGGCCGCGCCCGGGGCTGGTCTGGTACAACGGCAGCAAGGGCGCGGTGGTAGTGATGAGCAAGACCATGGCCGCCGAGCTCGGGCCGGACAACATTCGTGTCAACTGCGTCAACCCGGTGGTCGGCGCCACGGCCCTGCTCAGTGAGTTCATGGGCGTGCCGGACACCCCGGAAAACCGCCAGAAATTCATGGCCACCATTCCCCTGGGGCGCTTCTCCACCCCCCAGGACGTGGCCAATGCCTGCCTGTACCTGGCCTCCGATGAGGCGGCGTTCATCACCGGCACCTGCCTGGAAGTGGATGGTGGACGTTGCGTCTGATGATCTGTAAAACCCTCCAGGCCCGCGGGTAATCCGTGCTTTGTGTAGCCGCTGCCGCAGGCTGCGAACGGCCCGCAGGGCCGCACAGTTCAAGCGGGCGCCGGGGCTTGACGGTTGATCGCCAGGCAAGGCCCTGCGTGCCTTTTCGCAGCCTCGCCGTGGCTCGGCAGCGGCTACAGCCAGTGTCAATCCGGGTTGGTGTAGCCGCTGCCGCAGGCTGCGAACAGCCCGCAGGGCCGCACAGTTCCAGAGGGCGCCTGGGCTTGACGGTTGATCGCCAGGCAAGGCCCTGCGGGCCTTTTCGCAGCCTCGCCGTGGCTCGGCAGCGGCTACAGCCAGTGTCAATCCGGGTTGGTGTAGCCGCTGCCGCAGGCTGCGAACGGCCCGCAGGGCCGCACAGTTCCAGCGGGCGCCTGGGGTTGACGGTTGATCGCCAGGCAAGGCCCTGCGGGCCTTTTCGCAGCCTCGCCGTGGCTCGGCAGCGGCTACAGCCAGTGTCAATCCGGGCTGGTGTAGCCGCTGCCGCAGGCTGCGAACGGCCCGCAGGGCCGCACAGTTCCAGAGGGCGCCTGGGCTTGACGGTTGATCACCCAAGCAAGGCCCTGCGGGCATTTTCGCCCGCTTCAACCCAATCAATGGAGTGCATTCGACATGTGTGGGATCGATAACGACAAGAACCACCCCAATACCAAGCAGCTGCTTGAAGGTCTGCCAAAGAACTGGGGCAAGTGGGGCCCGGACGACGAGGTCGGTGCCCTCAACTACCTGCAACAGGCCGAGGTGCTGCGCGGTGTTGCTGCGGTGCGCCAGGGCAAGACCTTCACCCTGCAGGTGCAGATCGGCCACCCCGGCGGCGACCCGATGTGGCCGGCGCGCAACCCCTCGATGCGCTTCAACACCCTGGACCGCAGCCACTATCAGGCCGGCAAGCAGCCGTCCATGACCGGCGGTGCCGAGTACTGCGACGACGTGATCTTCATGCAACTGCAGGGCTCGACCCAGTACGACGCCCTGGGCCACGCCTGGTACGACAACCAGTTGTGGAACGGCTACGACGCCAGCAGCACCGTCGGCGGCATGGCCAAGGCCAGCGTGCTGCCGATTGCCGAGCGCGGCGTGGTGGGCCGCGCGGTGCTGATCGACATGGCCCGGCACCGCGGCAAGAAGTACCTGGGCCGCGGCGAAACCTTCAATCACCTGGACCTGCTGGCCGCCGCCAAGGCCCAGGGCGTGGCCATCGAGAAGCGCGACATCCTGATCATCCGCACCGGCTCCATGGGCGCCTTCTACGAGTACGGCAAGACCGAGTTCTTCAAGGACCTGGTGGAGCCCGGGCTGACCTACAGCCGCGAACTGGTGGACTGGTTCAACCAGATGGAGATCCCCAACCTGGTCACCGACACCATCGCCAACGAAGTGATCACCGACCCGGTGTCCGGGGTGCAGATCCCGCTGCACTGCGCGCTGATGCGCAACCTGGGGATCGCCTTCACCGAGATCGTGCTGCTCGAAGACCTGGCCGAGGATTGCGCCGCCGACGGCCAGTGGACCTTCCTCTACACCGCTGCGCCGTTGAAGATCGTCGGCGGCAGCGGGGCACCGGTGAACCCCATCGTCATCAAGTAGGCGGCGCTTGCTGGTGGAGAGGCGGGCGCAGGGTTTATCCTGCGCCCCCTCACCAAGACCGATAGGGATCATCGACCGATCATGCATGACGATTCGCACTCGCCGGACTGCAGCTGCTGCCTGGATCACGCCAATGCCCATCAGGGCGTACTCGATACCCTGGAGTTGATGGCCGACCACCCCGAGGCCAGCGAGGACGACATCGTCCAACTGCTGCAGGCGCGTGGCTACTCGGCCATCGCCGCGGAAAAACTCAACGCCTTCGTGCCATCGGCCCTGGCCTGGATCGTGCTCAAGCGCCTGGGGGTGAAACACCTGCCCAACCACTTCATCGCCCTGGATGAGGAGGGTGAGGAGGTCCGGGTTCCGGTGGCCGACCAGCACTACTTCACCGCCGCGCTGACCCTGGCCTACAACACCTTCGAAAACGGCTGGAGCGAGGTGCTGCCGCGCAAGACCTACGAAATGGTGGCTGGCCGCAGCGCCGAAATGGCCATGGCCAACGAGGCGCTGTATGCCGGGGAGTCCCTGCAGGGGTCCACCCTGGAGCCCGTGCAACTGCTGCGTCTGGATGCCCGGGCGGCGCTTGAGTAAGCGCGCGGACACTGGCGGGCCGCAGGTCATGGGGTTACCCTGCGGCTGTTTTTTTTGAGACCGATATGGACCTTCGCCTCCCGTGACCGATACCTGCCCGCCCAACGGCGCGCATTGCGCCGAATACCCCGACCACCAGACCGCCCACCAGGCCGTGGTCGAAGCCCTGCAAGTGATGGGCGCCCACCCCAAGGCCAGCGAAGACGAGATCGTGCAGATGCTCCAGGCCCGTGGCTACTCGGCCATCGTCGCCGAGAAGCTCAACGCCTTTGTGCCCTCGGCCCTGAGCTGGCCGCTGCTCAAGCGCCTGGGGGTGGAGACCTTCGTCGGTCACTTCGTCGCCTACGACGACAATGGCCAGGAGGTGCAGATCCCGGTTTCCAGCCAGCACTATTTCACCGCCGCGCTGATGCTGGCCTACAACACGCTCGAAGCGGGTTGGAGCGAGGAGTTGCCCCACGGCACCTTTGTCAGCGTGACGCAACACAGCGCCGAGATGAACGCGGCGAACAAGATGTTGAACCAGGGCGGCAGCCTGGAGGGCGGGACGATCGGGCCCTTGAAGTTGCTGCGGCTGAGCGCCAGCGAGGTGCTGGGGCAAGCCCCTAGCTGATGTAGATGATCTTCGACACCAGCTCGGCGCTGTTCTTGGCCTGCAGCTTCTTCATCAGGCGGGCGCGGTGCACCTCCACCGTGCGGTGGGAAATCGCCAGTTTGCGCGCCACTTCCTTGCAGGTCAGGCCGTTGACGATGTGCAGCGAGATCTCGCGCTCGCGTGGGGTCAGGCGCACGGTGGGCGCCAGCTGCCGGTCCAGGCGTTCGAAGTGCCAGATCATCAGCCCGAACGGGTCGTCCGGGGTCAGGGAAAAACCATGGGCCCGGGCCCAGAACACTTCGCCGTTGCGGTGCTGCATAAAGCGTTCGTCCGTGTAGGACGCGCCCTGGCCGTTGCGCAGCCAGTGTTCGCTGCGTTCGCCAATGCTCTGGTAATCGGCCTGGGAGGGGTACAGCAACAGGGTCAGGTGATCCAGCAGTTGTTCGCGCTCATAGCCGAACAGGCGCAGGAAGGCCTGGTTGCAATCGAGCATGCGCCGATGCCCGGTGATCAACTGCGGTGCGGGGGAAACCTGGAAGGCCAGGCGCTCTAGGTCCTGGAGCTGCTGGGCATATACGGTCATGGGGCATCCTGCCTCGTGGAAGTCGGTACGCCGCTCTGGCGAGCGGGGTACTACTTACTGCTGTACGTAGTTGCCCCAACTAGCGTCTGATTTCGGCGCTCGCCATTGTAAGGAATGCCCGCTTCAAGCACAGAAGAAAATCACCATGACCCATGCTTCCGTATCCATTGTTGCTGCTGCCCACACGTCTTTCGGCCGTCTGCAGGGCTCGACCCTCGAGGACCTGATTGTCCAGGTCACTCGTGAAGCCCTGGCGGATGCCGCGATTGACGCCGCCGAGATCGACGCCCTGTTCCTCGGACACTTCAACTCAGGCCTGGTGCCGGACGGTTTTCCGGCCTCGCTGATGCTGCAGGCCGATCCGCAATTGCGCTTCAAACCGGCCACCCGCTGCGAGAACGCCTGCGCCTCGGGCTCGGCGGCGATTCAGGCCGGGGTCAATGCGATCCGCAGCGGCGCCGCTGAACTGGTGCTGGTGGTGGGGGCGGAAAAGATGACCGGCAACTCCACCGCCGAGGTCACCCAAGCCCTGGCCGGAGCCGGTTACCAGAATGATCCGCAGGAGGCCGGCCTGAGCTTTGCGCAGCTGTTTGCCCGGGTCGCGCAGCAGTACACCGAGCGCTACCACAGCCCGCTGGCCTCGATGGCGGCGATTGCGGTGAAGAACCACAGCAATGCCATGGCCAACCCGCTGGCGCAGATGCATCGGCCGATGGACTTCGAGCATTGCAACAATGTGTCCCAGAGCAATCCGCTGATTGCGCCGTCGCTGCGCCTCACCGACTGCTCGCTGATCAGCGACGGCGCGGCGGCCATTGTCCTGGCGTCACCGCAGCGCGCCCGCTCGTTCCGGCGCGAGGTGGCGATCCGCTCCCTGAGCCAGGTCAATGACCTGCTGCCGATGGCCAGTCGCGACATCCTCGCCTTCGACGGCCCGCAGCGGGCCATCCACGGCGCCTTGCGCGAGGCCGGGGTAAGCCTGGGGGACATGAACTTCGCCGAGGTCCACGACTGCTTCACCATCGCCGAGCTGTTGATCTACGAGGCCATGGGCCTGGCGCCCAAGGGCGAAGGCCATCGGGCGCTGGACGAGGGCATCGTGCGCCAGGGCGGTCGTTTGCCGGTCAACCTGTCCGGTGGGCTCAAGGCCAAGGGCCACCCGGTGGGCGCCACCGGGGTCTCGATGCATGCCCTGGGCTTTCGCCAATTGATCGGCGAGCCCATTGGTCTGGGCGTGCCCCGTGCCGAGTTCGGCTTGCTGTTCAACATGGGCGGGATGGCGGTAGCCAACTACGCGTCGGTCCTGCAAGCGGTCAGGACCTGAGCATGAACATCGCTCATTGGCTGCTGGATGCGGCTCAACGCTGGCCCCAGCGTCCAGCGCTGTTCGCGGGCTGCCGCCAGGTGGCCGACTATCAGGACTTCGCAACCCGGGTCCGGGCTCGGGCCCTGCACCTGCGTCAAGGTCACGGCATCGCCCCGGGGGAGCGGGTGGCGTTGCTGATGAAGAACAGTTGCGACTACCTGGAACTGCTCTACGCCATCTGGTGGAGCGGGGCGGTGGCGGTGCCGGTCAACAGCAAGCTGCATCCGCGGGAGGCGGCCTGGATTGTCGGCAACGCCGGGGCTCGGGCGATCTATACCGACAGCGGGCGGACTTTCGAGCTTAAGGACTTGCCGGACAACTGCCGCGAGTTGCCCGGTTACGCCAGCCCCGCGCCGGCGCCAGCCCCGGGCCACGAGCTGCTGGAGCCCTGTCCGCGCAGGGACGATGATCTGGCCTGGCTGTTCTACACCTCGGGCACCACCGGCCGTTCCAAGGGGGTGATGCTGTCCCATGGCAACCTGATGGCCATGTCGCTGTGCTACCCGCTGGATGTGGACTCGGTGCAGGCCACTGATGCGGTGGTCTATGCCGCGCCGATGTCGCACGGGGCCGGGCTCTACAACTTCATTCACGTGCGCTGCGGGGCCCGGCATGTGGTGCCGGAGTCACGGGGGTTCGATGCGCAGGAGCTGTTCGGGTTGGCGCAGGAACTGGGGCAGGTCAGCCTGTTTGCCGCCCCGACCATGGTCAAGCGCATGGTCGAGCAGGCCCGGCAGCAAGGCTATGACGGCGCGGGGATCAAGACCCTTGTCTACGGTGGGGCCCCCATGTACCTGGCGGACCTGGGCCAGGCCCTGGAGACCTTCGGCCCGCGGTTGGTGCAGATCTACGGCCAGGGCGAGTGCCCGATGACCATCAGCGCCCTGTCCCGGGAGCTGATCGCCGACCGCGAGCATCCCGACTGGCCCGCAATCGCGGCCTCGGTGGGGCGGCCGCAGTCCTGTGTGGAGGTGCGGATAGTCGATGCCGATGGACAGCGCCTGGGCCCCGGCGAACCCGGGGAAATCGCTGTGCGCGGGGCCCCGGTGATGCACGGCTACTGGGACAACCCGTCAGCCACTCAGGCGGCCCTGGTGGACGGCTGGTTGCTCACCGGCGATATCGGCTTTCTCGACAGTCGCGGGATGCTGACCCTCACGGACCGCTCCAAGGATGTGATCATTTCCGGTGGCAGCAATATCTACCCACGGGAAGTGGAAGAGGTGCTGATGCAGCATCCCGGGGTGTTCGAGGTCTGCGTGGTGGGGCAGGCGGATGCCGAGTGGGGCGAATCGGTGGTGGCTTTCGTGGTGCTGCGCTGCCCTGGCGGCCTCGATGCTCAGGCACTCAACCAATGGTTCGTGACCCGCATGGCCTCGTTCAAGAAGCCCAGGAAATACCTGTTTTGCCGCGAGCTGCCCAAGAACAGCTACGGCAAGATTCTCAAGACCCGCTTGCGCCAGTGGTTGCAGGACCCCACAGGGTCCATCGCCGACCTCTGAAAGATTTTTTCCATGGACAGCAATACGACAGGAGTCTCCCAACATGGACATGACCTCTTGCAATCCCCAGCGCCAGCGGCGCCGGGCCTTTATCGGCGCGACCTCGGGCCACTTGATCGAGTGGTACGACTACGGCGTCTATGGGTTCCTGGCGCTGTACATCGGCAAGGCGTTCTTCGTCTCCGATGACCCCACCAGCAGCCTCTTGGCGAGCTTTGCGGCCTTTGCCCTGAGCTTTTTCATCCGTCCCCTGGGCGGGCTGTTCTTCGGCCCCCTGGCGGACAAGATCGGTCGGCGCAAGACCCTGATCACCGTACTGATGCTGATGGCCGGTTCCACCTGCCTGCTGGGCCTGCTGCCGACCTACGCCAGCATCGGCATCGCCGCGCCGATCCTCCTGGTGCTGATCCGCTGCGTGCAGGGGTTTTCCGCCGGAGGCGAGATCGGCACCATCACCAGCTTCATTTCCGAATACGCCGGGCCCGGGCGCCGGGGCTTTGCCACCTGCTGGCTGATGGTCACCGCGGTGCTCGGCCTGTTGCTGGGCGGCGCCGTGGCCAATGGCATGACCTGGGCCCTGGGGGCCGAGTTGATGCAGGACTGGGGCTGGCGAATTCCGTTCCTGATCGCCGGCCCCCTGGGGTTCATCTCGCTGTACATCCGCCTGAAGCTCGAAGACAGCCCGGAGTTCCTGGCCCTGGTGCACGCCGGAGAGACCTCCAAGGCACCGCTGCGGGAGGTCTGGCAGTGGAAGCGCTCGATTGCCCTGGTGTTCTTCATCATCACCCTGCACAGCTCGATCTTTTACCTGGTGCTGACCTTCGCCTCGACCTACATGTCCAACACCCTCAAGTTCGACAGCGGCACTACCTTGCTTTACGTGTTCGTCGCCAGCCTCTCGGCGGCGCTGGTCATGCCCCTGGGCGGCGCCTTCACCGACCGCTACGGACGCAAGCCGTTCCTGATGGTGATCGGCACCCTGGCCACCCTGGCCATGTACTGGTTCTTCAAGAACGCGCCCAACGCCACCCCGGCCACGCTGTTCTGGCCGCTGATGGCGGTGGCGATCCTGTTCGGACTCTACGCCTCCTCGACCTACGCCCTGATGAGCGAACTGCTGCCGACCCGCATCCGCTCCACCGGGATTGCCGTGGCCTACAACATTCCCGTGGCAGTGTTCGGTGGCAGTGCACCGTTGATCTCCACCTGGCTGATCAAGCTCACCGGCGACATCACCTCGCCCTGGTATTTCTACGTGGCCACCGGGGTGGTGTCGTTGATTGCCCTGGTGGTGCTGCGCAAGGAGGACTTTGTCGCCTGCGCTCCCGGCTCGCACACCCCAGGCAGCCTGGCACCCCCGTTGCTGGTCAACCCGGCGCCTTGAGCCAGCAGGCCGGCTGCGGCCTGGGGGATTCAGCAGGTGGGGGGCAGCAGGTGCGGGATTCAGGAGCCCTGGGGTTTCCAGCATGCCGCCGGTGGCGCGGCACCGGCACAGGCGCGGTTTTGGCCATACAGCGGTTTTGCCGGCTTGCGGGTTACCGCGCTGTTGCGGGTCCTGATGCAGGTGCGGGTATAGCGGTGCATCTGGTTCAGCGCCAGGTTGCGCAGCCCCTTGGGGCAGATCAACAGGGCCTCGCCGAAAGAGAAGAGTTGAAAGCCCTGAACTTCCAGGCGCTGCTCCGAGGTCAGGCGGGTGTTCCACATCAGTGGGTCCAGGTCATGCAGTTCGAGGTCATCGTGCAGCACGAATCGTTCGACTCCGTCCTGACGCACATCCAGGCTGCCGGCGGCCTTGTAGGTGATCTGGCTCATGGCCCCGGGCAGCACCAGAAGAAAGGCTGCGGCCAGGAGCAGGGTGCACATCAGGGCATAGAAGACCCGTTTGTAGGGACTACCGGCCTTGCAGTAGAAGAACACGATGGGCAGCAAGGAGAAGAGCAGCCCCAGGAAGTTCAACAAGGCTGGTAAGTGTGGCGAGTCATTGGACACTTCGTTGCTGTAGGCATTGATGATCAGCAGGCTGGTGAAGATCCCCGAGATCACCGTGCCCAGCAGGCAGAGTGTCAGGGTCACGAACAGGCCACCCCAGGTGCCCCTGCCCGCAACGGGGTGTTTCTCCAGACTGCTGTGGATCACGCGTTTGAACGCGGGGCGTGACATCACCAGCCTTGTCACCAGTACCACCACCGCCACCAGTATCAGCGACGCCAGTGCCTCACCCAGATGCACGTAGTAGCTGAGCACGATCAGAGTCAGGAAGCCTGCCAGGACCGGCAAGGTCAGCCATACCACCACATCGTTCATGTGTTCTGGAGTGTTGCGAAACACATCGTTTGCCAGCCCGAACAGTAGGGTGGTGACCGTAAGCAGCAGCAAGTAGATCAGCATGAGAAACAGCACCATGACCAGCCAGACCACCAGCGCCGATCTGGCATCGATGGAGGCCATGAACAGGTCGGTGCGGCCGATGGCCCGGGTGTACATGTACAGGCTGAACAGCCCCAGCGCGGCGGCGCTCAGGCCGATGACGGTGCCGATCTGGCTCCAGTAGTTGAGGACGCGTTTGAGGTTTTTCCTGAACACCTCTTCAAAGGTGGGTCCTGCGACTTGCATGTGGGCACTCCCTGGCAACGACGATGGCGGCGGGAGTAGAACAAGACGAGGGGGCTCTGTCGGTGCTTTTGCACGCAGGACCGGGCTCCGACAGTGCCGCTCCCGGGCCCAGTCTTTCAGGCTCGCGCCTCAGCGGTATTGCGCCGCCGCTTGCAGCGGTGTCCGCCCCTTGCGCCCGGCCGTCAGGCGATAGGCAATGGCCAGCCAGACGAACCACGCCGGCATCACGCACAGGGCCATGCGGGTATCCGGGCGCAGGGCCAGCAAGGCCAGGACGAACAGCAGGAACGCCAGGGCGAACCAGGCCATGGGCACGCCGCCGGGCATCTTGTACTGGGAACCGGCGTGCAGTTCAGGGTGCTTTTTGCGGTAGGCGATGTAGGACGCGAGGATGGTCGACCAGGTGAAGATCACCAGGATCGCCGACACCGTCGACACCAGGGTGAAGGCGGTCATCACCTCCGGAACCACGTACAGCAACAGCACCCCCAGCAGCATCAGCAGGCTGGTGAAGGCCAGGCTGATCACCGGAACGCTATGCCCTGACAGGCGTTTGAACACGCGTGGTGCGTTGCCCTGGTCCGCCAGGCCGAAGAGCATGCGACTGGCGGAGAACACGCCGCTGTTGGCCGAGGAAGCCGCGGAGGTCAGCACCACGAAATTGACGATGCCCGCCGCAGCCGGAAAGCCGGCGATCAGGAACAACTCCACGAACGGGCTCTTGCTCGGCGACACCTGCTGCCAGGAGGTCACGGCGATGATGCATGCCAGGGCCAGCACATAGAACAGGATGATGCGCAGCGGAATCGCGTTGATGGCCCGGGGCAGGGTCCGGCGCGGGTCGCGGGTCTCCGCCGCTGCGGTGCCGATCAGCTCGGTGCCGGCAAAGGAGAAGATCGCCATCTGGAAACCGGCGAAGAAGCCCAGCAGGCCGTTGGGAAAGGCGGCTTGGCGTTCCAGCAGGTGGTTCAGGGAGGCGCTCACCCCGGACGGCGAGACAAAGGCGGTGGCGATCAGCACCAGGCTCACCGCGATCAGGGTGACCACGGCGATGATCTTGATGATGGCGAACCAGAACTCCACCTCGCCGAACAGTTTCACCGTCAGCACGTTGAGGGCGAACAGGGTCAGCATCATGGCGATGGCGGGAACCCAGGCCGGCACATCGGGGAACCAGTACTGGAAGAAGCCGCCCACCACCACGGCATCGCCCACCACCGCGACACTCCAGCTCAGTCAGTAGGACCAGCCGAGGAAGAACGCCGCCTGGGGCCCCAGGTAGGCACCGGCGAAATCGGCAAAGCTCTTGAAGTTCAGGTTCGACAGCAGCAGCTCGCCCATGGCGCGCATCACCAGGTACACGAACAGGCCGATGATCATGTAGATCAGGATGATCGAGGTGCCGGACATGGCGATGATCTTGCCCGAGCCCATGAACAGCCCGGTGCCGATGGCGCCGCCCATGGCCATGAGCTGGATATGACGGTTATGCAGGGTGCGTTGCAGCGTCGGGTGCTCGGAGGCCCCGAAGGTATCTGGATTCATCACAAAACCTCTTGATTTTATAGTTGTCGAGTTTTGGCAGTGGAAGGTCGTTGGGGGCTGCGGTCTGTAATTGTTGTGGTGCAGCCGGGTCAGGTATTGCCCGTGAACAGGGGCACGAGGCCGGTTCCCTGTTCATGGGCCACAGGAGCGCTCTTTCAGCCGGCGGTGATCCGTCGTGGTGCCGTCGCCAGGGAGGCGGGGCGCTGTTGCAGCAACTGGTACAGGTCCTTGATATTGGCCGGCGTGGGCACCAGCTGAATCTGCTCGCCGATGCCGTGCTGGCGTGCCAGGTCATGCAGGTAGCGCAGGGACGCGAAGTCTTCCAGGGCGAAACCCACCGAGTCGAACACCGTGACCTGGGCCTCATGCTCGCGGCCCGGCGCCAGGCCCTGGGCAATGCGGAAGTACTCGGTGACCGGGAAGTGTGCCGGCATCTGCTGGATATCGCCCTCGATGCGGGTCTGGGGTTCGAACTCGACGATCACCCGGGCGTTGCGCAGGATGTCCGCGTGCAGCTCGGTCTTGCCCGGGCAATCGCCGCCCACGGCGTTGAGGTGCATGCCTGGCTCGATCAGTTCGGGGGTGAGGATGGTGGCGTAGGCCTTGTCCGCGGTGACCGTGGTCACGATGTCCGCGCCCTTGACCGCATCGGCCACCGAGTCGGCGATGCGCACCTCGAGCCCTGGCCAGGTCTGCAGGTTGTGCTTGAGCTTGTGGGACGCTTCAACGTCGATGTCGAAGATCCGCAGCTCGCTGATGCCGAGCATTTCATGGAAGGCGATGGCCTGGAATTCACTCTGGGCGCCGTTGCCGATGAGTGCCATGCGGCGGGCGTCCTTGCGGGCCAGGGATTGCGCCACCAGCGCTGAAGTGGCGGCGGTGCGCACCGCAGTGGTCAGGGTCAGCTCGCTGAGCAGCACCGGGTAGCCGCTGTCGACCTGGGCCAGCACGCCGAAAGCCATCACCGTCAGCAGGTGCCGGGCGGGATTGCCGGGGTGGCCATTGACGTACTTGAACGCGTACTGCTGGCCATCGTCGGCGGGCATCAGCTCGATGACGCCAGTGGCGGAGTGATTGGCGGTGCGCGGGGATTTCTCGAAGGCTTGCCAGCGCTGGTAGTCGGCCTGGATGTAGCCGGCCATTTCCCGGATCGCCCGGCCTATGCCCAGGCGCGAATACAGGTCCGCTGCGTGATCCACATCGATGAACAAGGTCATGTCTTTTCCCTCTCGGTCAGAACGTTGAAAACTGCTGGGCAGTGCGACGCTGGTGCATTAGCGGTTGGCATGGCCGTGGAGCACATTGACCGCGTTGATGCCGATCTCATCCACCATGTAGCCGCCCTCCATGACGAACAACGTGGGTACGCCCACGCCGGCGATGACCTGGCCCATGCCGAGGAAATCCTCGCTTTCCAGAAGGAAGTGGCTGATGGGATCGTCCTTGAAGGTGTCGACGCCCAGGGACACCACCAGCAGCTCCGGGGAGAACTCGCGAAGCCGGGCGCAGGCCTGGATCAGTGCTTCCCGGTAACGCTGCCAGGTGGTGCCTCGGGGCAGGGGGACGTTCAGGTTGCAGCCTTCGCCGGCGCCGGCCCCACGCTCCGCGGCGAACCCCGAGTAGTAGGGGTAGGAGACCGCTGGATCGCCGTGCAGCGAGACGAACAGGACGTCATCACGCTCGTAGAAAATGTTCTGGGTGCCGTTGCCGTGGTGGAAGTCCACGTCCAGCACCGCCACGCGTTTCGCGCCCCGGGTCACGGCGTGTTGCGCGGCAATGGCGGCGTTGTTCAGGTAGCAGTAGCCCCCCATGTATTCCCGTGCCGCGTGATGGCCCGGCGGACGGCACAGGGCAAAGGCACTGTCCTGGCCTTCGTCGATCAGCGCCAGGCCGGTGAGGGCAATATCGGCGCTGGTGCGCACGGCATTCCAGGTGGTGGCGGTGATGGGCGAGCCGGCATCCATGGCGAAGAAGCCCAGCTTGCCGTCGATGAACTCCGGCACCTGCTGGTTGGCCAGGTCGCGTACCGGCCACACCAGGGGCAGGGCGTCGTGGCTGCGGCCGGTGGCGCGCCATTCGCTCCAGGCGCTTTCCAGGAAGGTCACGTAGCGTTCGCTGTGGGCGGCGACGTAGCAGGAGCGGTCGAAACGGCGGGGGACGATGATGTCGCCAAGCCCCACGTGCCTGACCCGGTCGCGGACCGTATCGGCCCGGCTGGGTTGCTCGAAGGAGGGCTTGAGCACCCCATCCTTCAACTCGGTGCCGTGGTGCAGGCGGTGGGATTCGCTGAAGACGGTAAGCATGCTGAACGCATCCATTGTTGTTGTCCGGTGCAAATAGTTTGTTCCGGCATGGCTGCGACTTCTTTGCTTTTTGTTCTGATGGAATTAGAGTTTTGGGTAATATTTTTCCATTGAGTGGCTACTTGTGAAAAAAATGACTCGAAGGGTGTCCCTGGACGAAACCGACCTGGCGATCCTCGCCCTGTTGCAGCAGGACGCGAGCATTTCCAACGCCGAACTCAGCGAGCGCCTGTCCCTGAGCCTCACCCCCTGCTGGCGCCGGCGCAAACGCATGGAAGAGGAGGGGGTGATCAAGGATTACCAGGCCAACCTCGATCGGCGCCTGCTGGGGCTGGACATCATGGCCTTCGTGCATGTGCGTTTTGCCACCCACTCCGACCAGACTCCGGATGACTTCGAGGCGGTGATCATGCGGTTGCCCGAGGTCCAGGCCTGCCACAAGATCACCGGTGACGCCGACTACCTGTTGCAGGTGCTGGCCCAGGACCTGGACAGCTACAGCGATTTTGTCGAGCAGGTGCTCAGGCGCCAGCCGGGCATCGCCTCGATCCAGTCGAGCCTGGCGCTGCGGGAGATCAAGGCCACCAGTCGCCTGGCAATTGCCCCGGCACCGGCCCGTTGAGTCGAACCCCGGTTACTGGAATTCTCCGCTGAGTCAGGTGGCCGTCTTCTAGGCGACTTCACGGCTGTCGGGCTTTGTGCGCCGCCTGCAAGGTCCGGCGCACGCCTTCGGCATAGGGCGTCTTGGCGATGGGCCCGATCAAGCCTGGCAGGGCCGGGGAAACCTTGAAACGGCCGCTTTCGAAATCCTCGAAAGAGAACAGCGAGGCGTTCAGGCCAGCGGCCAGCACTGCCTCGTACTCGTCCAGGTAGTGCTCGTCCGGGCATTTGGGGTCGAACGGGTCGCTGCGATACAGCAGGTGCATGGCAGGTTCCATCAAGTGAAAGTGGGGCTGGGTCGAGGGACGCGGTGAGGATGGCGTTCGAACGGTGGATGATAACGGCATTTTTGCAGGCTTTGTTCCTGGGTCTGCAGCGCCTCACATCCCTGCACGTTTATTCACAGAAAATCACTGACTGCAGACAGATTCCAACGTTTGCCATGAGGATACTGGTGCGCCTTCCGAGGAGCCTCCCAAGGAGCCTGAAGGATCGACGTGACCAGAGGAAACCCCCCATGCGTTCCATGCTTGCAACCTTGCTGATCAGCACCTTGGGCGCGATGCCCCTGGCCCATGCCACCGAGCCTCTGGCGTTTCACGAGGTGTTCGACGACATCAAGCCTGACCAGCCCGGTTGCGCCGCCGGGGTGATGCGCGGCGCCAAAACGATCTGGAGCGCAGGGTACGGCGCTGCCGACCTGGCCACGGGCCGGGCGATCCAGGCCGATACCCTGTTCAACCTGGCCTCGGTGTCCAAGCAGTTCACCGGTTTTGCCATCCTTGAGCTCGAAGCCCAAGGTCGCCTGGATCTGAATGACTCGATCCGGCGCTTTGTGCCTGAGCTGCCGGCCTATGCCGAGGGCATCCAGATCCGTCATCTGCTGCACCACACCTCGGGCCTGCAGGACTACATGCTGCTGGCGGAGTTGGCGGGGATTCCCCTGACCCAGCGCTTCACCCAGCAACAGGCCCTGGATCTGCTGTTCAAGCAGAACGCCCTGATGTTTCCCCCCGGCAGCGAATTCAGCTACAGCAACAGCGGTTATGTACTGCTGTCGAGCATCGCCGAGCGAGCCGCCGGCATGCCCCTCAAGGACTACAGTCGAGCCCATCTGTTCGAGCCCCTGGGCATGAGTCGCTCGAGCATTGTCGATCAGTACCCGGTGCAGTTGCCGAACCTGGCCCAGGGCTATGAACAGGGCGAGCCGTCCAAGGGCCCCGAAGCCGTGGACGCCCGCTGGGAACAGACCGGCGACGGTCAGGTGCACAGCACTGTGGCAGACCTGATGCTGTGGTTGCGCAACCTGTCCACGGGGCGGGTCGGGGGCACGGCGCTGGTGGAGAAGATGCGCCAGACCGAGCCCTTCAACGACGGTGACCCGGGCTATTACGGCATGGGCCTGGCCAACCGCAGTTATCGGGGCCTGCAAGAGGTGTCCCACAGCGGCAGTTGGGCCGGTTTCAGCACCGATGTGGCCTGGTACCCGAAGCTGGATGTGGCCACTGTGGTCCTGTGCAACAGCACGGAAGGGGAGGCGTCGGAGCGCGGGCATCGCTTGCTGGATGTCCTGCTGGGCCCGTCCTGGTTGCCCCGGGACACGGGCATTCCGGCGCCGCCGCCGAGCATCAAGGCGGTGCCCAAGGCGTTCTTGAATACCTTGGTGGCCGGCACCTACCTGGATGATCTCGGTCATCAGTTCCAGCTGCAACGCACCGGCAAGGGGTTTGTCCTGGACACCTTTCATGAGGTCCTGCCGTTGCTCCGCCAGAGCGATCAACTGATGGTGGCGGACAACGACGGCATCCCGATCTATCTCGCGGCGGCACCGGGGGCACGGATCGTCGGCAACAACCCGGCCTCGACCTACGTCCTGGCCCCGGCTTGGAAACCCGAGGATATTCGTCGTTATGTCGGCCTCTACGCGCTGCAAACCAGCCCCGGACAGCTCAAGGTCTACCCCCGGCAAGGCAAGCTCTACGTACGTATCGGCCAGCACAGCTATCCTTTGCAGCCGCTGACGACGGAGCGCTTTCGCGCCGGTGAACTGGGGGTGATCAGCTTTGCCGAGGAGGGTGCCGTGTTGACCAGCAGCGTGGCGCGCAATCTGCGCTTCAGGAAGGTGACGGGGCAATAGCCTCGGGCCGCATGTTGGTAACGGACAGTCGGGGCCTTCTTGCAGCCTTTTGAGGCGAGCATTTTAGACCTGGAAGCCCCACCACCTGCCCGGCACCTCGGACCAGGACCTTTGGGGGACTACCAGTGGTCAACCAGTTGCTTGACCTGCGACGCATCGTGGCACCGCAGCAGCGCTTGGCGAAAGCGTGGATTGGAAAACAGCCGGGCAGTGTCCGCCAGCAGTTCCAGGTGTTGCTGATCGGCGGGGGCGGGCACCAGCAGCACGAGGATATCGCTCACCGGCTGCTGGTCGGGGGCGGCAAAGGCCATGGCGGTCTGCGGCCGCAGGTACAGCGCATGGATGCTGTCGAGCTCGGCGAGCCGCGCATGGGGCACGGCCACACCGTCGCCGATGGCGGTACTGGCGGCCAGTTCCCGGCGCCACAGACTGGCCGTGACCCAATCGCCGGGCAGTTGCCGGGTCTCTTGAAGATGCTGGCCAACCTGATCGAACAGGCGCTGTTTGTTCGAGATATTGACGTCGAGGAGGATGTCCTCGACCTGCAGATAGCGGGCAAGCTTGCTCATGGGCTTCTCCGGTCGTTTCAGACTTGGCTCAAGGAGAATTGAAGCGCATTTGCCTGGCTGGGTCAGTGGCGGCCGGGCAGTCTTTACGAACTCTTTAGATGGGGGCTGGCGGGTGGAAAGGGAGTGGCCGAGGAGGGTGGAGTTCTTGTGGGGGATCTGTTCAAAGACGATGGCGCCGTTGGTGTAGATGGGCGCGGCTTTGCGCGGTTTTTCACCGCTCCACAGGTATTCCTCGCCGATGATGTGTTGTTCGCTGTGGGCGTAGTGTGTGCCGCGTTTGTTGCTGCGGCTGAAGTTAAACTTGCGCGTGCGACGGCCGAAGGCGTCGTAGTTGTAGCGCCAGTGTTCGTTGTTGGGGGTGTAGAGGTCGGTGAGGCGATTGTCGCTGTTCCAGCGGTATTGCCAGCGCTGGGGGCGGAAGCCGTGGCGGTCGACGATTTTTTCGGCCAGGCGGCCGCAGGCGTCGTAGCGGTAGCGGTTGGCCCCGGACTTGACCACGCGCCCGCCTTTTTGCTCGGCCTTGACGCCCATGCCCTTTGCGCTGTGGATCTGCCCTTCGCTGAGCAGATTCAGGGCGTTGTCGTAGAGCCATTGCTGCGGCTGGCCCTGGCCCAGGTGGGCGGCGATCAGTTGCTGGTTGGCGTTGTAGCGGTACTGGCTCTGGCCCCAGCGGTTGTCGTCAATCTGGATCGGGTTGAAGGCTTTGTCGTAGCGGTAGTGGCGTTCGACAAAGGAGTTTGCGGCCGCGCCGGCCTTTTGCTCGGTCAGCAAGCTGAGGCGGTTGTAGTGCTGGTGCAGGTTGAAGCCAGCCGTGCTGCTGCACTGGGTGTCTCATACTTTTAAATTGATAATTATAAATTTATTTAGGCTCACAAATAAAAATCCAACAATTCGATTATTGATTTTTCAATAATCCTCCGCCTGCGATTGCACCTTATAGCTTTAAGGTGAGGTAATATTTCTTTGCTTAACTCCAAAACCAATGACTCCATGCTCTGATTCAGTTCGTCAAGTCTATTGTCTGACATGATTGCTAAATATTTTTCCATCAGGCAATACTCTGCATGATTCGGCTCTTTGATCAGATCTAAGTTTTCGTCAACTGACCCACAAAGGTAACGGATTGGGTTTTTTAATCGATATCCGCAATATTTATTTTCTGAAAAGATAAAGCTAAAGTCTTTTTTTATATGTATGTGAGTGACGCTTGAAGAGGGAGTGAAATTTAGACAGGTCAGTTCTTTTTTTTCTGCATTAAAGTTTCTTAGCTTTGTAGGTTCTAATAAAAAATGTTTTGGGTTTTTAAGTTTTATTTCACCCCAGCAAGATGAGTGTTCACTTAAATTATTTTTTGTATTTTTATTGGGGACGGAAAGTTCGGAATTTACGAGGTCGCCATAAATATTAAACAAAAAAAACTCTGAGTTTTCAGATATCCAATGTTCAGAGCCAATGCCTGGTTTTCCATTTGAGAGAGAGATGACTGATGAGTTTCCCCCGAAAGCATACTTTATTGTAAAATTCTCATAAATGGTATGAGGTAAGGGGTAAGTTTTAATCTGCATGCATGAAATATTAAGCATATTATATCTTCGTTGCTGGAGGTAGAAAGCCACCATTAGGTTTGGGGATGCTTCCTGATGCAATCATTTCAGACGTTATCGGTATTCCGGGATCAGAAGGCGCGCCTCCATAAATGGCTGCTCCGCTTTCACCACGCGGACCTCCTTGACCATAACTAGTAATTACGTTGCCCTGAGCCCCACCCTTACCATGAGTTACAACAATGTTCCCGTCTTTATGGAAGACTAAATTTCCATTTTTGGCTTGATATACGTTTTCTGGATTACTAAGAATATCCAACTCAGTATCATGCCCCAACCTCCCGTGATAGTCTTTTCCTCGTCGAATTTTCCCATTTGAGGCATTTTCTTTGATTTTCGCTGCGGCTTCTTTTGGGCATGTTGCCAGCCCCAGCGGATCAATCCAACTATTCGGATTATCCACATACCCCTGCGGCCGAGTCCCACCCCCCAGCCCCAGCGGGTCCGGACTCAAATACTGCGCAGTCTCCGGATCGTAGTACCGGTGCCGATTGTAGTGCAGGCCACTCTCTTCGTCGTAGTACTGACCCGGAAAGCGAATCGGGCAGGTGGTCTTGTTGATCGGCACCACATTGCTGCTGGCGAACTCGTCATTCGCGGCTTGCCACAGTCGCGCTTGCCCCCAGACGCTGGGGCTGTTGCTCCAGCCCAGTTGGCCGCTTTCGTCCAGTAGCTCTCTGGGCGTGCCGAGGTGGTCGGTGACGATGTACCAGAGTTTTTCGCCTTGCTGTTGCGCCAGCGGGGTGATGCCGCCCGGGGCGTAGCTCCAGCGGGTGGCGTGTTCGAAGGCGACGGTGCCGTCGGCGTAGATGGGCGCGGCTTCGAGCAGTTGTTCGCCGCTCCACAGGTATTCCTCGCCGATGATGTGTTGTTCGCTGTGGGCGTAGTGTGTGCCGCGTTTGTTGCTGCGGCTGAAGTTGAACTTGCGCGTGCGGCGACCAAAGGCGTCGTACTCGTAGCGCCAGTGTTCGTTGTTGGGGGTGTAGAGGTCGGTGAGGCGATTGTCGCTGTTCCAGCGGTATTGCCAGCGCTGGGGGCGGAAGCCGTGGCGGTCGACGATTTTTTCGGCCAGGCGGCCGCAGGCGTCGTAGCGGTAGCGGTTGGCCCCGGATTTGACCACGCGCCCGCCTTTTTGCTCGGCCTTGACGCCCATGCCCTTTGCGCTGTGGATCTGCCCTTCGCTGAGCAGGTTCAGGGCGTTGTCGTAGAGCCATTGCTGCGGCTGGCCCTGGCCCAGGTGGGCGGCGATCAGTTGCTGGTTGGCGTTGTAGCGGTATTGGCTCTGGCCCCAGCGGTTGTCGTCGATCTGGATCGGGTTGAAGGCTTTGTCGTAGCGGTGGTGGCGTTCGACAAAGGAGGTCGCTGCTGCGCCGGCCTTTTGCTCGGTCAGCAGGCTGAGGCTGTTGTAGTGCTGGTGCAGGTTGAAGCCGACGGCGCTAGTGCGCTGGATGTCGCGGCCCAGGGCGTCGCGGCTGATCTGCAGCGGTGCATGGCCGGCGATCAGCAGTTGCGCCAGGCCGCCATTGCGGTCGTGCTGCCACTGCACCTGGGGCAGGGCGGCGAAGGCTTCCTGGGCGTTGGCCTGTTCGGCGATGGCACCGGCTTGCTGGCCGATGGGCAGGCCGCTGGCGGGGTCGTACTGGTGTTCGATCAGGCGGCCATTGATGCGTTCGCTGAGCAGGCGGCCCACGGCGTCGCGTTGGTATTCGATACGGGCGCCCGGGCTGTTGACGCCGATCAGGTGTCCGACGTCGTTGTAGTTGAACTCGGTCTGTTCGCTCAGTTCGCCGTTGGCCCGGTAGTGAGCGATGCTCAGCAGGCGCGCACTGGCGATGTCGTAGTGGTAGGCCACGCGGGCGCCGTCGGCGCAGTGTTTTTCGCTGAGCCAACCGACGGCGTTGTAGCAATAGCGGGTGAGGGTGCCGGCGAAGTCGCGTTCGGCGATCAAGCGCCCGGCCTTGTCGTAGGCGTATTGATACACGTCGCCGACGCCATTGGTCAGGCGGGTCAAGCGGGTGAGTCTGTCGTAGTCCAGGGTCAGGCTTTGCCCGCCGGGGTAGGTGAGCTTCTCCAGCAGGTCGAAGGCGCTGTAGGCGTAGCGGGTGCGATGGCCTTCGCCGTCGATGAAGCGGGCCAGTCGGTGTTCGCTGTCGTAATCCCAGTGTTGTTCGGTGCCATCAGCCAGGGTCACGGCGCTGAGGGAGCCACGGGGATGGGCGTGCTGGCTGTGGTAGGCATAACGGGTGATATGCCCCAATGCGTCTTGCTGTTGGAGAGGGCGGCCCAGGGTGTCCAGCTGTACGCGGCTGATCTGGCCGTCCGGTTGCTGGATTTCGCTCAGGCGCTGTTTGCGGTCGTAGCGGTAAAGGGTCTGGGTGCCCTCCGGCCAGGTCTGGCTCAGCAACTCGCCATGGGCCCCGTGTTGGTAAGTGGTGGTACGCCCATCGGGGTCTTTGACGCTGCTGAGGTTGCCCTGGGCGTCGTACGCCATTTGCCAGGTGACACCGTCGGCGGCGACGTAGCGCGTCAGCAGGCCTTGGGCGTTGTAGTCAAAGGTGTGCCGGGTGCCGTCCGGGTTGATTTGGGTCAGCAGCTCGCCGAAGTCGCTGTAGCGGTAGGTGGTGGTGCGACCCAGAGGGTCGGTGGTGGCGACCTTGTTGGTGTATTCGTCCCACTCGGTGAGCCATTCATGGCCCAGCGCATCGATTTTGCGCACCACCAGGAAGTCGCTGTTGTAGTAGTGCCGGCTGCATCCGCCTTCAGCGTCGTGGTAGTCCGTGCAGCGGTTGGCCTCGTGGTACTCGAAGCGATCGGTGTAATGCCCGCTGTCGGCATGGGTGCGAATGACTCGCCCTTTGGCGTCGTAGGCAATGTGGAAATGGGTTTTGTCGGTGTCGTGCCACTGGGTCATGTGCCCGGCGTTGTTGTAGGCGTGATAAAGGGTGCCGAATTGATGGCTGGCGCAGTCGGTCAGCATGTTGTGTTGCGCATAGCGGCAACTGAGCAAGCGGCGCGGGTGTTGTTCGCCGTCGTGCAGGGTGATGCCTGTCAGCAGGCCTGTGCTGCTGAGCTCGATGTGCAACTGATAGCCGTCGCTGTGCTCGATACGCTGCAGCCGCTGCTGTGGATCGTAGATAAAGCGGATGCGGTTGCCGTTGCCGTCTTCGATAGCGGTCAGGGGGCGAGTGTGGTTCGGGCTGTGGGCAAAGCTCAGGGTCTGCTGGGTCGCGCGGTCATACAGGCGCAAGGTGCCGGAACGTTGGCCGCTGAGCAGGTAGCGACCGTTGCGCCGGTTGTGGGCCTGGACTTCGTCGTCCGGCGCCTCGTAGTCCAGGGTGCTGCCATCGACGGTGTGATAGGTAATGCGCAGGCGATCGAGCACCAGGTGCTGGGACCAGTCGTCGGCCCATTTAAACCCCAGTAACCCATGAAAACTGGCCCGCGAGCGATACAGGCGCGAGAGTTTCAGCGGGATGCTGCCGGGGATCTCCAGCACCGGCCAGGTTTGCAGGTAGTCACCGGTGGCGACATCCACCGGTTCGCCTTCCAGGCTGCATTTGCTGGTTTCGCAGTTCTTGCCGCTGTCGGAGGTTCTTCCGGTTTTTACCTCTTCTGCGCTGCCGTGCGCGGCGCCCTGGGGGCGGACATGAACGCCGTCGCCGCCGTGGGCCACGGTTTCTGTGCGGTTGGCGTTCTTCAGTGCCTTGGCCGCCTTAGCCGCCTCTGCCGCTTTGCCTGCCTTGAACAGCGTCCAGGGCAAGGTCAGGATCTCCACGCCCGCCCGGGTCACGGCCTCGATGTGATTGCCCTTGGACCAGGCATCGGTGACCGGTTTGACCAAGGCAGACCCCACGGCTTTGGCACCGTTGCTGATGCTTGTTCCGACAGTCCCCGGGGTGATATTGCCCAGGCGCATGTTCTCCGCGAGGATCTGCGCATCCAAGGCACGGCCGCGCAGACCGTCTGCGGTGTAGTTGCTCTGCAGGTTCTTGGCTTGCAGCTTGGCCCCGGTGTAGGCCAGTTCACCCAAGCCCATGACGGTGTCTTTGGCAAACCCGGTCACGCCACGGGTGACTTGCGCATCGGCGTCCGCCACCGCCGGAAAGTAATGGGCAATCAGCGGACCCATGGGCGTCGAGCCCAGCACCGCCCCTTGCTTGATGCTGGCGATGCCTTCATCGGCGCTTTTGTTCCAGCCGTCAAAATCGATGTACTTATCCAGCCCATCGATGTCGAGCTGCTGCTTCAGGGCTTCGCGCTCGGCCTCCAGTGCTTGCAGGCGTTCGCTGGTGCGTTCTCCGGGAGGGGCCAGGTCACTCGTCTCGCTGGCAACCGCATTGGCCGACTGGGCCGTCGTCACAATCTTGCCCAGGGTGCCGCCTACACCGGCGGCGTTGCAGTTGACCAGGCAGGCGCTGTCATGCCGGGCCAGCGGCAGGCCATTGACCTTGACGTTGCCGTGGCCCTCCAGCAGCTTGACGTTGCCCGCGCCCAGCGAGGTACCGGCCACCACGTGGGCGCCGGCATCGGCCTGGACCTGATTGAAGAGATCCCCCAGCCGATAGACCTTGGTGCCACGGGCCTTGACGTCGCTGGAAGCCAGCACCGGTTTGTCCAATGTCGCGAACGAGTCGAAAGCCACCACCACCGGTCCGACCCAGCAGAAATCCGGCACACTGCACACGGCTTGCCATTCACTGCTGTCATGGGCGACGTGGCGCTTGCTGCCCCCTTTGGCGGTGGCGGCCGCGTCCCTATCCACCGGCGCCGACTCGGCGGCTACCGCTTGAGTGGCGGCGACTTTTTGCGCGTCCAGCTCAGCTTTCAGCTGCTGCAACTCACTGAGCCTGCGCTCATCCATCAAGCGTTGTTCCGCTGCCGCATCATCGGCGCTGTCGGAGATCGTCAATCTGTCCGTCATGTTCAAGCCTTCCCTGGCAACGCGGCGGTGCCTACCAGCGCCATGGTTATCTGGCTGATACCCGCCGTCACGGGCAGGCGCCAGAGCAGCACGGCCTGGCGCTGGTCCAGGTCAAGGCGCAGGGTGTCGAGCACCGGCACGCTGACGAAGGGCTCAGCGTCCGTGCTTTCACACACCACCAGTGGTGCAACTCCGGGCAACCGCATGATGTAGTCGCCTTCGCTCAGGCAGCCCTTGAGCCGCATGCTCTCATCGCCGGTCAGATAGGGCACGGCCACCTGATCGGCCGGGGCGCTCTGGTAAATGCGTGGGTCGAAGTCGTCCGGCAGCAGTGGATAGCGTTCAGCGAGCCATTGCGCGTCCAGCGTGCCTTGCAAGTCCACGCGCGGCTGCCACCAGCGCGCCAGCGCGGTCAGGCCCACGGGCTGCAAACGCTGCGAGGGGGCTTTGTAGGGATGTGCTGGGTCTTCAATCTGAGGGGCGGGCAGGCTGTCCAACTGCGCGATCTGTGCTTCGATGCGTTGGCGCACCGAAGCCTCCGGGTGTTCAATTCAGCCGCGCTCGGCAGCCAGCCACAACCAGCGGTGTTGCTGGGGTAGCTGACGCTGGGAATCGGCGTCTGCCCGGGTGACGGCTCGGGGTCGTAGAAGCAGCCGCCAAACGCCAGGCGGTAATCCAGCGTGACCTTTTCCACCTTATCGGGGGCACCGAGCGTCCAGCCCATCAGCCCTTTGTGCACGGTGCGCGGACCATGGACCTGCAAGCTCTTGCGCACCGCTCCGACCTGCACCTCGACCGGCCAGTTCGTGCGCCACTGCCCCTCAGCACTGTGCACGCTGCCTTGCAGCAGCACATCGGTGCCGGGCTTGCCCAACAGCAGATCGCCTTCTTCGGCGATCACCGCCTGCAAGGGAAAAGTGGCTATCGGTCCATCGAAGCGATCGCCGAGGACAATCGCGCTCTGATCTGCACTCAAGGGCATGGCCAAGCCCTGCGCAAAATCAAAGGTGCCGCGAATCACCAGGATGTCCGTGGGCACGCCCGCCGGGGTGGTTTTTTCATACAGCAGGTGTGGCAGCCCGGTGTGGTTCTCGATATGGATGACGCCCATCACCAGCTACCGTCGATCAAGAGCGGCATGGCATCGGTCACATCCAGGCCTTTGAGCTGGGTGGTTTCGGCGTCCACCGGCAGGTTCGGCGCCGGTTGTGCGGTGCCGCTGTTGAGGTGCACGTCTGCGGGGGCATCGGCATTGACCGTGTTGCCTGCCACCAGATGAATGTCCGGTCCGTCGAGGTAGATCCCGGCATCGGTGATCACCACTTTCGAGCGTCCGACCTGCAAGGTGATGCTTTCACCGTCCAGCTTGATGCTCGATCCTGGTCCGCTGGCCTCCGGCGCAGGCTCCTCACCCGCAGGCGGTGCGGCACTTTGCACGCTGCCATCGCCGACCTTGAGGCTGTAGGACGTGCCCACCACCGTGCTCTGGCTACGGCCCACCTGGGTGCTCTGGTTGATCCCCACCAGGGTGTTCATGTGCAGGCCGACGTTCTGGCTGTAGACCGTGCCGATGTTCATCATCTTGGCCAGCCCGACGTTTTGCAGAGAGGCCAGGTTGATGGTCTCGGTCTTGAAGCAGTCGACATTGATCGACCAGTTGCGCTTGATGCGATCACGTTCGTGGCGGTCGATGGTCTTGGTGCGATCACGTCCGACCCAGTGGGTTTCGTCGTGTTCGACTTCGATGTTCTGATCCCTCTCCGCGTGGACGTAGATCTCTTCGGCGCCCTTTTTGTCCTCGATGCGCAACTCGTTGGAGCCATTGCCGCCCAGGCTGCTGCGGGTCTTGAACACGCTGCGGGTCTTGTTCGCCGGCAACGGATAAGGCACGGGCGTGTGCTGGTTCGGTACGCAGCCGGTCACCAGGGGCTGTTCGGGATCACCGCCGATAAAGCTCACCAGCACTTCCATGCCGATCCGCGGGATGATCACGTGGCCAAAGCCTTCACCGGCCCAACTGGTGGCCACCCGCACCCAGCAGCTGGAGAACTCGTTGCGCTCGCCTTCGCGGTCCCAATGAAACTGAATCTTTATCCGTGAGAATTCGTCACACCAGATTTCCTCACCGGCAGGGCCGGTCACCAGCGCGGTCTGGCTGCTCAGGCGGGGCTTGGGTGCGGGCTCTTGCGGCCGAAAGAAGGTGTCCCAGGGGATGGCGCTGAAGCGGTTGCGGTAACCCTGGGTAAAGCCGCCGTGGCGGTCGTCGCTGGTGACCGACTCTTCCAGCACCTGCGGTTGTCGACCCTCATGCTCAACGCTGACCAGCAGCCACATCTGGTTGTATTCACCGCGCGGATGCTCGCCGAGGGTGACCAGATGGCCGCAGCGAAAGCTCGACAGATCACTCTGCCCCTTGGCCAGCTGGTAATCGGCGCGATGGCCTTCAAGGGCGATCTGGCTCAGTTGTTGGCCCACCGCGCCTGCGCTGTAGCGGCCCGGATAGCGATAGTCCTCAAGGATTGGTAGCGCCTCGCTCTGTGCGCAGCTGTGCAGGGTGCTGGGCACCGGATCGAGCGGGGCGCCGCTGGAGGCGCTGCGCGGGTCGGGCTTTTTCAGGTTGTAGTCGCGGCGCACCACCTGGCTGGTGCGGGTGCTGAAACGCACCGCGAAATGGCTGACCACCGGGTCTTCGGCGGCCAGGCCACTGCTTTGCTGATAGCGCGCGGTGGCGAGGATCGGGTAGTTGGTCTGGTTGTCGGAAAATACCAGCAGGTGCTGGTCGAGGCTGTGTTCGTGCTGCCAGTGAATGCCGTCTTCGAAGCACAGGCGTTGCACAAACTGGAAATCCGTCTCCCCGTATTGCACGCAATACACCCTGGGTACTGAAGGCTTGGGAGCAATGTTGAAGCGGTATTGGTCGGCGAGGATGCCGTGTTCCTTGAGCACCTTGGCAATGATCTGCGGCACCGTCAGGTTCTGGTAGACCCTTTGGTTGTGGCGGTGCTGCAACTGATAAAGGTGAGGACGCAGGATCAGGTGATAGCGGGTCATGCGCTTGCCGCTGTCGCCGATTTCGATGTCGTCGATCAGGCCGTGGATGCCTTCACCCTTGAGGCCGAACTGCAGGAACGCCGGTTGGTTGAGCAGGCTTTCCAGATCGACGTTGGGGTTGTCCGAAACCAGCTCGATATGGATCGCATACAGCTCGCTGATGGCTTCGCGACCCTTGAAGGCCAGTACCTTGAAATCGTGGCGAACGGCGGGGATGGACAGCACGAAATGCGCAGTGTCGGCCGGCGCGAACATAGGCTCATCCTTAAGCGTGAGAGAGGCCAGACCCGCGCCGTACCTGGCCCGGGTGCAAAGTGGCGCTCAACCTAGCAAAGGGTGCGCAAAAACTAATATGGGATGAGTCTGGAAAGTCGCTTGAAATTTCCGGACCTGACTTTGCTGTCCGCAACCAGGAGTCAGGGATGGTTGAGCCACTCAGGTCATGACCCGGCTCAAGCTCACGGGTGGCTTGATTCGAAGAACGGACACCCGTTGACGAGCCCGCTGAACCCCGTCAGCCCAGACGTGCCGGGCGGCACGAGGCAAGCTCGGCAGAGCATTGGCCCAGCAGCAACTCCTGGCTGACCAGGCGGCCGACGGTGGGCGCCAGGGTCACCCCGGCATGCATCACCGCCAGGTACAGGCCCAGGTACTGCTGGCTCGGGCCAATGATCGGCAACTGATCACAGGGCATTGGGCGTAGACCTACCTCAACGCTGCGCAGGGCTATCTTCTCGGCGCCGCGGAACAGTCGGCGGATCGTGGTCATGGCTTGCTGCGCTATGGCCTCGGGCCCTTGAGGACCGCTGTCGTCGATGTAGTCTTCCGCCGCCAGCAGGCTGCCGTCCGCCGCTTCGCGAATCTCCAGCAGGCTGTTGGAAACCAGGGTCTTGACCAGGCCGCGCGGGGCATCGAAGCGGATCAGGATCGACGGCGAGGCCTGCACCGGCAGCTGGATTCCCAGGGGCGCCAACAGGGCAGGGGTGGCGCAGCCCGTCGCCAGGACGATGTGCTCGGCTAGGTAAGGCCCGGCCGCAGTGGTGATGCCGAGCACGCGCCGGCCCTCCACCAGCAACCCCTGTACCGGCGTCTGGGTCAGCACCCGGGCGCCGTGGGCCCGGGCCCCTTCGAGCAGCGTCTGGGTGGTGGCTACCGGGTCGAGGCTGCCTTCGCCGGGGGCGTACCGGGCTCGTTGCGGTAGTTCCTGCAGATTGGGTTCAAGCGCCCCGATCCGGTGACGGTCGATCCAATGGGCGGACGACATCGGCCCCTGGGTATCGGTGTCTGTCGAGTCCGGGCCGGTTTCGGCATAAGTCAGTGCTCCGGTCCATTGAATCTGCAACTGGGGCAACTCCTGCTGCAGGCGTCGATAGTCCGCCAGCGCCAGGGAGCGCAGCGGCCGAGCGGCTGCCGGGAACTCGCCGTGGGGGTTGATCCAGGCAAAGGAATGGCGGGTGACCCCGGAGCCGGGACTGGCTTGCTCGACCACCGTGACCTGCGCGCCCTGTCTGGCCAGGTGGTAGGCGATGGATGCACCGACAATGCCGGCACCGACCACAATCACGTTTGTAGGCTTCACACTGACCTCGTCTGCTGAAGGCCGTACCTTAGCCGGCCATTTGTTGTTCAAGCCATGTGTTTATTGTTCTGAAATTGCAAGCAGCGGGCCGCTGCCCATCTGGGCGGCGGCCCAGAGAGCCGATCGGCATCCCCATGCCTCATTGGGTTTTCAGCACCAGGCCTTGGGCTTGGGGCAGGGGGTTGCGCATCAATCGGCCCACCACCAGGGCCCCAAGCAGGGCGAGAATGCCTGCCACCGTCAGTACCAGCCCGAAGCCGCCGACAAAGGCTTGCTGGGCCAGGGGTTCAATCAGGGCGCGGGTGCTTTCCGGCAGGCTCGCCAAGGCACCCTGCATATCCCCGGCCACCACCCGCGAGGCGATGTCCGGCGCCTGGACCAGCCAAGGCCCGGGCACCTGGCTGAGGCTGCCTTGCAGTCGTTGCAGGGTATGGCTGGCCAACAGCGCACCGAACACGCCGATGGCCAGCATGATGGCGCTGAAGCGCATGGTGGTGCTCATGCCCGAGGCCATGCCGGTACGTTCCCGGGGCACGCAGGCCATGATGTTTTTCTGCGTGTCGCCGTTGAGCAGGCCGGCCCCGGCACCAGTCACGGCAATCGCCGCCGCGAAGCTCAGGTAGCCCCCGGCATGCACCGCCCAGGCACTGAGCAGGTTGCCGCAGCCCACCAGGGTCAGTCCGGCGGCCATCAGGGCGGCAGGGCTGTAGCGCCCGGCGAGACGGGCACCGATGCGTGGGCAGATCAGCATGGTCAGGGCAAAGGGCAGCATGCCCAGGCCTGAGGCAATGGCGGAGAAGCCCAGACCGTTCTGCAGGTAGAAGGGCAGCAGGGTCATCATCACCTGGGCACAGCCGGCGTAGGCGAACATGCCCAGCAGGGCGCCGATGAACCGCGGATGGCGAAACAGTTGCAGGTCGACCATGGGCCGGCGTTGCAGGCGCTCGATCAGCACGAACAGCCCCAGCAGCGCCACTCCGGCCAACAGGCGGGTGGAGGTGGCTGGGTGGCTCCAGCCGATGCGGTTGGCTTCGATCAGGCCCCAGATCAGGCACAGCAGGCTGGCGCTGAAGGCCAGGCTGCCCCAGGGGTCCAGGCGCGCCGCCTGGGTATCCCGGGATTCCGGTACGTTGCGCAGCACGCTCCACAGCAGCAGGGTGCCTACCGGCAGGTTGAAGTAGAAGATCCAGCGCCAGCCGAAGTACTCGGTGATCAAGCCGCCGACCGTGGGCGCGGCGGTCATGGCCATGCCCATGCAGGCTCCCCAGAAGGCCCAGGCCTTGGCCCGTTCCGCTTCGTCATGGAAGGTATGGCCGATGGAGGCCAGGGCCGAGGTTAGAAGCAGCGCCGCGCCCACGCCCTTGAGGGCCCGAGCGAGGTCCAGCAGCAGGGCGTTGGGGGCGGCGCCGCAGCCCAGGGAGGCGAGGATGAACAGGCCCAGGCCGCAGAGCAGGGTCCTCTTGCGTCCGAAGCGGTCCGCCAGGCTGCCCGCCGGCAGCAGCAGGGCGGCGAAGGCCAGCATGTAGGCACTGACCACCCATTCGATATCGGCGAAGTTGGCCCCCAGGTCGCGGGCGATGCTCGGCAGGGCCACGGCGACGATGTTGGTGTCCAGGACGATCAGCGAGCAGACCCCGGAAGCAGTCAGCAGGGTCAGGCGGGGATTGATGAGGCGGCTCATGACGCTGTCCGCCGACTGAGGATGGACAGTGCTTTCAGTTCGATGCTCGCCACCACCGGTACCCCGTCATCGAGGATGACCACTGCACAGGAGCAGCCTCTGGCCTGGGTGGTTTGCTGGCCGGCCTTGAGCGGGATTGGGGGGCTGTTCAAAGGCAGGATTGCTTTGTGGGCAACGTTGGCTTGGATCTCTGCGGCCACGGCGCTCTGCAGGCAGCAGCAGGCGATCATTGCCAGAATCAGGGGTTTGACGCGCATGGCAAAGGCTCTCTACTGTGAAGGTCCGCTCAGCTTATCCCGGCCTTTGTGGGTCTTTGTTAGCTGCTGGCGGTCAGTTCGTTACCTTTGAGCTAATGCCCTTTATGGAAATTCGTCACTTTCGCTACTTCCTGGCGGTGGCCCGGCAGCGCAATTTTACCCGCGCGGCCGAACAACTGGGGATTGCCCCGCCGACCTTGAGCCGACAGATCCAGGACATGGAGAAGACCCTCGGTACGCGGCTGTTTTTGCGACAGCAGCGCGAGGTCAGTCTGACCGAGGCCGGTGCCACTTTGCTCCTGGAGGCCGAAGCCACGGTGCGCCAGTTCGAGTTCGCCCAGCGCAACGCCCAGCGTGCCGGGCGCGGAGAGATCGGCCATATCGAGCTGGGCTACGTGGCCTCGGCGGTGTATTCCGGGTTGTTGCAGAAGCAGGTGCAGAGCTTCAGCCGCGACTGCCCGGACGTCAGCCTGAATGTGCGCGAGTGTCCGATGGCAACCCTGCCGGCGCGGATTGCCGACGGACGTCTGGACGTCGGCTACATTCGTTCGCCCATGACCCTGCCCGACGGCGTGGAGGCCATTCGCCTGGACGCCGAGGGGTTTGTCCTGGCGCTGTCCGCCGAGTCCTGGCTGTGCCGGCTGCCGCAGATCGCCTCCGAGCACCTGCTCAATGAAACCTTCATCCTTCCTGAGCAGATCAGCGGCACCTTGCAAGTGGCGGCCCAGGGGGCCTATGCCCCCAAGCTCGGTGCCCAGCCCGGCGGCCTGGTGGCGGTGCTGGCCCTGGTTTCCCTGGGGCAGGGCGTGGCGGTGGTGCCGGAATCGGTGGTGGGGCATTTGAGCCTGCCCCATGTGGTGTACCGGCCGATCGGCGGCAGTTCGGCGTCGTCCTGGCTGTCGCTGATTTACCGGCGTTTCGAGCAGGCGCCGGCGGTAGTGCGCTACATCGACCAGGTCAAGCGCGAGTACCGGCGTTCGGCCTGATACGGCATGTTCAGCACTGCGACCGGCGAGCATAATCCGCCGGGCTATTTCTCTTCCTTCAGGAGCTGCGTCCTTAATGATCGACCACCTTGACCACCTGGTACTGACTACCATCGATCCTCTGGCCGCCGAGGACTTTTACGTTCGGGTGCTAGGTATGCAACTGCAAACCTTTGCCGGCGGGCGCAAGGCCTTCAAGTACGGCCAGCAGAAGATCAACCTGCATGTGCGTGGCCAGGAGTTCGAACCCAAGGCCCACCTGCCGGTACCGGGAGCGCTGGACCTGTGCTTTATCGCCAGCGTGCCCCTGGAGCAGGTGATTGCCCATCTGCGCCGAGTCAACTGGCCGATCATCGAAGGCCCGGTGGCGCGCACCGGAGCCACGGGGCCGATCCGCTCGGTGTACCTGCGGGACCCGGACTTGAACCTCATCGAGATTGCCGAGCGGGTGTAGGCGGTTTGAGGGGGTGTCCCGGCTAAACTTTTGTAATGATTTCCCGCTGGGGAAAAGTGCCGCTGCCCCTGTAACCTCCAAGTCCGTTTTTTCACTCAGGACTTGCATGAACACGCTCTCGGAGCCCCCCAGTCGGCGCTCTTTCTTCGCTTTGCCCCATGACTTCTCGCGCCATCCGGCCCCATTGAGACGCAGACGCTCAGGCAGTCATTCTCCCGGCCGTACATCCCAGGCCTTTGCCACTTCCCGTACTGACCAGCCCGTCACCCAGGTTGCACCTGTCCTGCACCTTGGTGCTTCGTCGCGCCTGGCCGTTTGAATTTTCTGGAGAACTTGAGTCGTCGTTATGGAATGGATCGCAGACCCCACGGCCTGGCTTGGCCTTTTGACCCTGATTGTCCTGGAGCTGGTGCTGGGCATCGACAACCTGGTGTTTATCGCCATCCTCGCGGACAAGCTGCCGCCGGAGCAGCGTGACCGCGCACGCTTGATCGGCCTGTCCCTGGCACTGCTGATGCGTCTGGGCCTGCTGGCCAGCATTTCCTGGATGGTGACCCTGACCCAGCCGCTGTTCGAGGTGTTCGACAAGAGCTTTTCCGGCCGCGACCTGATCATGCTGTTCGGTGGTGTGTTCCTGTTGTTCAAGGCCACCATGGAGTTGCATGAGCGCCTGGAGGGGCATGTCAGCCAGCGGGCCGGCAGTGCAACCTACGCCTTGTTCTGGCCGATCGTGGCGCAGATTGTGGTGCTCGATGCGGTGTTCTCCCTGGACGCGGTGATTACCGCCGTGGGCATGGTGGAGCATCTGTCGGTGATGATGATCGCGGTGGTGGTTTCCATTGGTGTGATGATCGTCGCCAGCAAGCCGCTGACCCGTTTCGTCAACGAACACCCGACAGTGATCATGCTGTGCCTGGGCTTTTTGATGATGATCGGCTTCAGCCTGACCGCCGAAGGCCTGGGCTTCCATATTCCCAAGGGCTACCTGTACGCGGCCATCGGCTTCTCGATTCTGATCGAGGTGTTCAACCAGATCGCCCGGGCCCGCCGCAAGAAGTCCATGCAGGGCCTGCGCCCGATGCGTGAGCGCACGGCCTATGCGGTGATGCGCCTGCTGGGTGGCCGCAAGCTGGCAGCGGAAGAAGTGGGTGAGGAAATTGCCGATTTGCTGGAAGACGGTGATGCGCCGAGCAGCGAGCTGTTCGATCGCCGCGAACGGGTGATGATCAGCGGCGTACTGCAGTTGGCGGAACGGCCGATCCGCACGCTGATGACGGTGCGCGCCGAGGTCGACTCCATCGACCTCACGGACAGCCCGGAGAGCATCCGGACCAAGTTGATGCACTCGTCTTATTCGCGCCTGCCGCTGATTCGCGATGGTGCGGTGGATGAGCCGCTGGGCTTCGTGCACAAGAAGGAGTTGCTCAAGGAATACCTGGCCGGCAACGAGCCGAACCTTGAGCACCTGGCGCGCAAGACCATCAACCTGCTGGACAGTTTTTCGATCCTCAACGCCCTGGAACAGATGCGCAAGGCGTCGACCCACATCGCCTTCGTGATCAACGAGTTTGGCGACTTCATGGGCATCCTGACCATGACCGACATTCTCGAATCCATTGCCGGCGAGCTGCCGGATGCCAGCGAGGTCGAAGGGCCGGATGTGGTGGAAGACGAGGGTAGGTTCCTGGTCAATGGCGCCCTGAACCTGCCCCAGGTGCGCCAGCGTACCGGCTTTGGCGCCGAGCCTACCGAGGACTACCAGACCCTGGCCGGGCTGGTGATGAGCCTGCTGGACCGTCTGCCGGTCAAGGGCGACCGCCTGGAATGGGAGGGTTGGAATATTCAGGTGATGGCGGTGGAAGAGCGCCGCGTGACCCAGGTCCAGCTGTCTCGGCAGGTGCCTGCCTGACGGAAGTCCTGGAGTTGGCGCTGCAAGGTGCTATGCCGTTGCGCGGCTTGAGCGCAGAGGTTCAGGCCCAGGTTCATGCCCTGTCACGCAGGGCTTTTGCCTCCAGCCAGGTGTATAGGTGGCGAGCGATGCGTTCACTGGCATGGCCGTCGCCATAGGGGCTGTGTACTCGGCTCATGCGGGCATAGAGCTCGGTATCGTCCAGCAGTTCGCTGGCATGGTGCACGATGCGTTCGCGGTCGGTGCCCACCAGCAACGCGGTACCGCCCTCCAGCACCGCCGGCCTTTCGGTGACGTCCCGCAGTACCAGTAGCGGCTTGCCGATGGCCGGTGCTTCTTCCTGGATGCCGCCGGAGTCGCTGAGGATGAGGTGCGAGCGCCCCATCAGCCAGACGAAATGCTGATAGTCCTGAGGCGCTATCAGGTAGATGTTGGGCGTGTCCGAGAGCACGCCATGGACCGTGCTCTGCACCTGTGGATTGAGGTGCACGGGGTACACGAACTGCACGTCCGGGTAGCGCCGGGCCAAGGTCGCCACGGCTTCGCAGATATTGCGCAAACCGTCGCCGAAGTTCTCCCGGCGATGGCCGGTTATCAGCACCATGCGCCGCTGGTGTTCCAGCACCGCCAGGGGCGAATCGGCGGCGGGGCGCCACTGGGTCTGTTGCTGGTGATGCCGCATCCACAGCAGCGCATCGACCACCGTGTTGCCGGTGACCTCGATGGTGTCGGCGGGCACGTTTTCCCGCAGCAGGTTGGTCCGGGCCTCGGCGGTCGGAGCGAAGTGCAGGTCGGCGATAATCCCGGTCAGGCGCCGGTTGGCTTCCTCGGGCCAGGGCGCCCTGAGGTTGCCGGTACGCAGCCCGGCTTCGACATGGCCGATGGGCAACTGGCGGTGGAAAGCGGCGAGGGCGGCGATAAAGCTGGTGGTGGTATCGCCATGCACCAGGACGATGTCCGGTTGCAGGCGTTCGAAGGCGGTATCCAGATGGATCAGCAGTTGCTGCGAGAGGCCGTTGAGGGACTGGCCCTGGGTCATCACTTCCAGGTCTTTGTCGACTTGCAGCTCGAAGGAGTCCAGTACCTGTTTGAGCATGTCCCGATGCTGACCGGTGGAGCAAATGTGCAGTTGCAGACCTGGCCAGTGTTTTAGCACCCTGGCCAGTGGCGCCATCTTGATTGCTTCTGGGCGTGTACCGAAAACCATCACGACTTTAAAAGGCATGTTCCCCTCCTTGGGTGCGATGCAATCGGAACGAAGGTTGAATCAAAGCAGCGGGAACTGCGCTTGTCCAGCCAGGGCGTGTGGGACACATGCCTGGAGCTGGTGCTGGCGGCCAATGGCTCCAGGCGTTGAGTCGCATCAATGTGGCACAGGTTTTTGTACACGTCTGTTGCTGTCTGTATGCTCTCGGTCCGGCGAATGAAGTGATCTGCTCCGGGGCATCGGAGCGGATGCAATCCACCCTGTCTTGCCGCTCCCTATCATGCGGAGGCGGTCCGCTGGAGAAAATCAATCAATGTCCGGGCCGACTGTCAGGGTGCTGTTGCCGCGCAAGATCGATGGCTTGGTCGAAAGCCTGGTGCGCGCCTGCTTGGCCGAGGTTGCAGATCACCCCTGGGCGGGTAGGGGGGCGTTTTTTATTGAAGGCAGTCCCATGCTTTGCGCGCTGGGGGCCGATTATCCAGAGGAGCTGGCGGAATATGCCGGGCTGGCCGGGGAGCTTGGATGGCTCCCTGAAGGCATCCTGAGCCTGGCGGCCATGGATAAAGATCAGTTGGATCACCAACGACTAGGACAGGCGGCGCTGGCGTTGGTCCGTCGTCTGGATGGCGTGGTGGCCTTCTGCGCCAGTATCCATACCTACACTCGGGATGCCGAATTTCTGGCGGGGCTGGCGATCATCGAGCATGAGGGTGAGAGCATTTTCAGCGCCGCGGACTTTGCGGCTTGGTTGGGCCACCGGGATTTTCGACTGGTGAAATAGTCCACGGCCCCACTGCCACTTCCCCACCACCCGTCCTGGGCGCTGGCTTGACAGCGAAGGCGGCCGTGAGATCGCTTTCGCCGGCAAGCCGGCTCCTGCAAGGGAGAGGTCAGATCTTCTGCTGGTGCTCGGCGGCATGCATGCCGAGGTAGGCGCGAAGGTTGTCGTCGTTGATGCCCAGGGTGCCGAGAATCTGCGCCATGAAGCTCACCGGGGCGCTGCCCGGGGCGGTGATCACGCGCTGGTCCGCCACGGCGTGTGGCACATCCTCATAGTGCGCGGCGCCGGCATAACCCACCGCCAGCAGGTTGTCCGCCGAATTGGAGGTGTGCTTGAGGTTATCCATCACCCCGGCCCGGGCCAGTTCGCGGGTGCCGTCGCAGATGGCGGCGATCACGATCTGGCGCGCCTGGGCGGCGCGCAGCAGGTCGCCGATGTCCGGCGCCTTGTCGCTTTGCCAGACGCTCCCGCCGCAAACCATCAGCAGATCCACTTCATCCAGACGAATGTCTTCCAGCGCCAGGTCCGGGGTTACCCGCAGGCCGCCCATGGAGGTCACGATAGCGCCCTTGGGGGAAGCGTAACGGCAGTCGAAGCCATAGTAGCCACGGCCGGTGGCGTTGATCAGGGCGGTTTCCCAGTCGGCGAAGTTGTCGCAGATGATAGTGATGGCGCGGGTCATGGAGCTTCCTTGCTTGGGGCGATGAGCGGGTGGGGAGCGCCAGGGTAACCCGTTTTTGCCGGGTGCCTGGAGAAGCTTTTACAGCTCTGGCGACAATCGCCGGCAATTGTCGTTGGCCTTCAACCAGCGAGCTGCCTTAGGCTCTGTACGAAAAGTTTTGAGACGAAGGTCAGGCAAGGCGAAAACGGTCGAGGAAGCGGAGTTTACGGGGTGTAAATGAGCATTCCGAGACCGTTTTCAACGCAGCATCACCGAGTATCAAGGCTTTTCGTACAAAGCCTAGGATCCAGCACCTTGATTTCATTGAGCGCAGTGCAGGGCGGTTCGTCAGTGAACCCATCAAAGGAACTGAACATGTACAACTTTCTGAACGGAACCCCGGCTCAGTGCGGGTTGTTGACCGGCCTTCTTCTGGCGCTGTCCGGTTGCCAATCGGACTTGCCTGGTACCCCGCTGTCCAAGGACGAGCAGCAACGACAGCTGGAGACGCAGTTCTATGCCAACGCGGTGCAGCAGGTGCTGTACCGCGAAAGCCTCAGGGCCAATGCCGAGCAACTGATGGGCAGCGTGGAGCTGGTCATGCAGTTCGATCGGCAGAATCAGGTCATCGGTTGTGCGGCGCAGAGCAGCCCCTTGCCTGAAGCGCGGGCCTATCCCTACAACCCGAAACTGGGCGAGATGCTCGAGGGCGTCTGCTGGAACACCGTGTTCCCTCTGGCGCCCGCCGCCGCCTTTGAGCCTGATGGCGTGCTGGAGGTCAAAGGGACGTTGATGTTCCCTCGCTTGACCCTGGAAGGCGAGCAATTGAAGGGGTTTGCCTTCGATACCGCTCAATACGCCAAAGGCCATTTCTTCTGGACGCACACCCTGGCCCAGTTGCCGGTGGACAGCGTCGGAGTGGCCAGTTTTGAGGTCAAGGCCGATCCCCAGGGCCGGGTGCAGGAATGCTGGGTGAACCTGCGGGCGGTGCGCTACCGACCCGAGTCATTCAAGCCCGACAATCAATTGCGCAATCGCGTCACCCAACTGTGTGAGCAGTTGGACCTGCGGCAGATGCCGGGTTTTGCGGCCGAGCAGGGCCAGGCGCGGCCGATCCATGCCAGCGTGTTTTACACGCCGTGGAAAGGCGGGCCGAACAAGGCCGCGCAGCGTGTGCAGGCAAGCGGCGCTGAACCTTGAGTCTGGCTGGTGCGCATTGGTGATGCAGATTTTACTAAAGCTTCGGCTATTGGTTCGTTCAGTGATTGAGCCGACCCTTTCCGGGGCGCGGGGCGTGGCCCTTGCGCCCGGTCATTGATCAATGAGTTTCCCATTCATGTCATTAGCATTCTTGCGCACCTCGACCCTGGCCTTGCTGACTCCGGCCGTGCTGACCCTGGGCGCCTGCCAGAGCAAGACTCCGGAGCAGAGCGCCGCCCAGGCCCTGGAAACCCAGAAAAGCCTGGAATTCTCTGTCGCCATCAGCGAAGTGCTGAGGCGCAACATCATGGCCGCCAACCTTCAGGGCCTGAGTGGCGCGGTGGAGTTGCGGATCAAGCTCAATCGGCAGAACGAAGTGCTCGACTGCACGGTACGCCCCGGCAGCGGTGATGTTTCCCAGATCCTGGCCACCCCAACCCTGCTGTACCTGGCCCGACAGGTGTGCTGGAACACCCTGTTTCCTGCCGCCGCGCCTGAGGCCTTTGGCGATGGGAACGTCATCAAGGCGATTGCCAACCTGGAGTTTCCGCACCCCAGCCAATTGCCCAAGCGTGAGCGTCAGGCGTATCGGCTGAGTTCCAGCCTCTATCAGCAAAGCCGGTTCTTCTGGGAGCAGGCCGTCGTCGGGTCGGGCATCGACAGCATCGGCGTGGCCAGTTTCCACTACAGCGCCAATGCCCAGGGGCAGGTCCGGGAATGTCTGGTAAACCTGGAGCACAGCGCGTTCCGGCCGGAAGCGTTCAAGGCCGACGCCACCCTGCGCCAACGCTTGACCCAGCGCTGCCAGCAGCTGGATCTGCGGCAGATGCCGGGCTTTGTCAGTCAGCCCGACGGCCTGAGCCGCGGTGAGGTGCTGGTGGAATACATGCCGTGGCGCGGCGGCCCGGCACCGCACTGACGCCACGCCGTCCGGCAGGCACCTCCCCAGGTGCCTGGGCAAATAATTTCCCCCGGGCTATTTACATCCACGGCGTCATTCCCCATTATCCGCGCCGTCTAAGTTTCGCTGCTGACCAGACAATTCCAGCCACCAAAAGGGTGGTTGTTTTGTTGCGTCCAAGAAAAGCAGTTGAAAATGACCAAGACTCCTCTGAAAAGAATTCAGCACAAGCTCGCCCGTTCCGGGGTGGCCATCGAACGCCTGAATTCCAATTCCCTCTCCATTTCTTCGATCAATGACGCCGGGCTCAAGGTGGATCTGTTGCTGCCCGAAAGCTTTGCCATCGAAGAAAAAGCCGTCCTGCAACTGATGGATTTCGCCAAGGTGGCTCACCCCCATGGCGGCGAAGTGAAGTGCGCCTGCGCCACGCCGGACTTCCACACCGGCAGCCCGATTCCGGTGGGCAGCGTGATTGTCACCAGTCACGACATGGTGGTGCCGCAGGCCATCGGCACCGACATCAATTGCGGCATGCGCCTGCACAAGCTGGGGCTGAACTACGAGCAGTTCATGGCGCAGAAAGCCAAGTGGACCGCCCTGGTGCGCGGCGATCTGCTGGAGGGCACGCGCAACATTCCCACCAGTCCAATGGCCATGACCGCGCTGTTTCAGGCCGGGCTCGGGGATTTCTGGGCCCAGGTGCAGCAGCAGGACCCGATCGGGTTGTTTGCCGGGGCGGACTTCGCCCAGCTGCAACGTGAGCTGTCGGGTTTGCATGAGTCGTCGTTCGCCAGCGGCAGCGCCGACTACGCGCCGGAAGCCTTGCAGGATCGCTCGCGCAAAATCCTCCGCGACCCGGGCCTGGGTTCCCTGGGTGGCGGCAACCACTTTGTCGAGATCCAGGTGGTCACCGAACTGGTGGATCGTCAGGCCTGCTTTGCTCAGGGCCTGTCGGTGGGGCAGGTGGTGATGATGATCCACACCGGCTCGCGCGATGTGGGCTTCTATGTCGGGCGGCGCTGGATGGACAAGGCCAAGGCCCTGTGGCCGGCGGGGATCAAGCACCCTGATTCGAAGATCTTCGCCCTGTTTGGCGAGATGGCCGACGAGTACCTGCTGGCCATGCACAGCGCTGCCCACTACGCCGACGCCAACCGCGCGCTGATCGCCGAGATGGTGCGCCAGCGCACCCGGCAAGTGTTTGGTGCGGGCATCGAAGCACCGCTGATTGTCGATGTGCCGCACAACATCGTGCTGCGCGAAGAAGAGGGCAACGTGCATCGCAAAGGCGCGACACCGGCCTATGCCGGCCAGCCGCTGCTGATCCCGGGGAGCATGGGGCATGACTCCTACCTGCTCACCGGGCTGGGCAATGAGCGCTGGCTGCGTTCGGCCAGCCACGGCGCCGGGCGCTCGATGTCGCGCAGCGAGATTGTGTTCAAGGCCAAGAAGGACAAGGCATTCCTCGGCTTGCAGGGCGTGGAGTGCATCACCACCAAGGAAGAGCGGATGATCGAAGAGGCGCCAGGGGCCTACAAGGAAATTGGCCAGGTGATCCAGTCCCAGGTGGAAGAGGGCACGGTGTCGGTGATGGCGCGGTTTTCGCCGATTCTGACCTTCAAGGCGTAAG